>NZ_DCXA01000288.1:0-2617 GCF_002328915.1 Aquabacterium sp. UBA2148 | reverse complement strand
GCTCGGTGATGCCCCGCGCAGGGCCGGATCACACGCTCCCCACCCAGCGAGCCACGCCCAAGCCGCAGCACAAAACCAAACCTCCAAAACACCCCGATCACCCGAGAACCTAAAATGCGCGGCTCACCATGAAATCCATCGTCATCCTCATCAGCGGCCGCGGCTCCAACATGGAAGCCATCGTGCACGCCTGCCAGCAAGAAAACTGGCCTGCCCGCATCGCGGCCGTCATCAGCAACAAGGCCGACGCCTCGGGGCTGCAGTTCGCGGCCTCGCACGGCATCGCGACGGCGGTGGTCGACCACAAGGCTTTCGCATCGCGAGAGGCCTTCGACGCCGAGTTGGCCAAGGCGATCGACGGTTTCACGCCCGACCTGGTGGTGCTGGCCGGCTTCATGCGCATCCTCACCGAAGGTTTCGTGCGCCACTTCCAAGGGCGGTTGCTCAACATCCACCCCTCGCTGCTGCCGGCCTTCCCCGGTCTGCACACGCACCAGCGCGCCATCGAGGCCGGCTGCAAGCTGGCTGGGGCCACGGTGCACTTCGTCACGCCCGAGCTCGACCATGGTCCCATCGTGGCCCAGGCGGTGGTGCCCGTGCTGGTGGGCGACACCGCCGAGCAACTGGCCCAGCGCGTGCTGACCCAGGAGCACCGGATGTACCCGGCTGCGGTGCGCTGGTTTGTTCAGGGCGCGCTCGACCTCACGCCCGATGGGCGGGTGCTGCATCGGCAGCAGGCGCCCCAGTTGCTGGGGCAGCTCTCGCCCGAGGCCTGAGACCTCGGGCTCGACGCTCAGGTCGCGGGCGCGCTCATCGCCACAGGGACCTCGAACCAGAACAGGCTGCCCAGCCCAGGCTGACTGGACGCGCCGATGCGCCCGCCCATGGCGTCGACCAGTCGCTTGCAGATCGCCAGGCCCAGGCCAGAGCCACCGTGGCTGGCGATCGTGCGGTCGCTGGCCTCACAGAAGGGCTCGAAAAGGTGCGGCAAGGCGCTGGATGGCACACCGATGCCACAGTCCTGCACCTCGATGTGCAACCAGCTCGGGGCCTCCATGCGGCAGCGCAGCGTGACCTCGCCGGCGGGCGTGAACTTCACGGCATTGGCCAGCAGGTTGAGCATCACCTGCTTGATCCGCAAAGGATCGCCCACCATGTCGCCGGCGACGCCTTCGTTGAGGTCTCGCTCGAGGTGCAGGGTCACGCCCTTGGCCAAGGCCACGGGCAAGACCATGTCCATGGCCTCCTGGGTGACCCGCAGCAGGTCGAATGGCACCTGCTCGACGCGGGTGGTGCGCTCTTCCATGCGCGAGAAATCAAGCACCTCGTTGACCATCTGCAGCAAGGTGGCGCCGCACTGGTTGATCTGCGCGAGATGACGCGACTGCGTTTCGCTCAAAGGGGTCTGACCCATCAGTTGCGCAAAACCCAGCACGCCGTTGAGCGGGGTGCGGACCTCGTGACTGAGTTGCGCGAACAGGCGGGTGCGCTCGAGGTTGGCCTGCTGCAGGGCCTGGAGCATGTCCTCAAGGTGGGCGGTGTGCTCGGTGAGCTCCATCTGCTGGGCGCGGATGGTGGCCTGCTGGCGGCCGATGTCGCGCTGGTAACCCTCGTAGGCGCGCCGCACCACCAGGCCCACGCCACAGCCAATCAGCAGGAAACCGATTTGCAGCAGCGGCATGGGCAACTCGCGCGCGTCCATGTGTGGCTGCAACACAGGATTCAGTTCATGCCACCACATGCCAGCGGCAGCCAGCAGCGTCACGGGCACCCAGGCCACGCCATCGCGCCAGCCCAGCACGTGGGCCACGAACATGGGCCACCAGACGAGCCACCACACGCTGGCCTCGGGCTTTTGCCCCATCCAGATCAGGCTGACCATGACGAGCAGCATGTTGGCAAACAGCGCAGCATGAGCGATGACGCGCACCTTGGCGGCCGCCACACTGGAGCGCATCAGCGGGAAGAGCACACCCACCATGGCGCTGCTCAGGCCCAGGCTCAGGCCGATCCAGGGTTGAGCGCAGAACAGCCCGAAAAAAACGGCAAAGGCCAAGTGCCCCGCCACCGAAACGAACAGCAGGTCACTGAAACGCTGATAAGGAACCCAGGCCGCAGGGGCCGATGGGGAAGGCGGTGATGCCATGGTTACTGCTTACTCCTGGGCCTCGACTGCCACGCCTGATCTCACCGGGATCAGGACAAGGAGACTAGCGCATGGTGAAGCGGTGGTCGGCACGATGCGATGGGGGTTTGCGAGAAACCCCTGCATTGTGGCGCGTCGGGCACGGTGAATTTCGGTCAACCGCACACAGTTGCCGCAAGGGATCGCCCCAAGCCGCCAGGCCTATCACCCCGGCATCAAACCGTGATCGCCCGCGTGGCCAGGGCAGCCGCCGCCGCCCGCGTCTCGACACCCAGCTTTTCGAAGATGTGTTCCAGGTGCTTGTTGACGGTTCGGTGGCTCATGCCGAGGATCTCGGCGATGTCGCGGTTGGTCTTGCCGCGCGCCAACCAGGTCAGGACCTCGGTTTCGCGCGGGGTGAGCGAGGCCTGCAGCAGCCGATCGGTTTCAGGCGAGGCGTTGAGCGGCAGCGGGCGCTGCTGCATGCTCGCC
>NZ_DCXA01000285.1:2380-3804 GCF_002328915.1 Aquabacterium sp. UBA2148 | reverse complement strand
GGTGGCCCGCGCTCAGAGCAGAGTCAACGCCAGTGCGACGGCCGCTGGCAGGGCCTGGATCGGCAGGATGCGCCAGCTCGCCGTGGCGCCGCCGAACACCCCGGCGATCACCACGCAGCCCAGGAAGAACACGCGGATGTCGGCGCCCGCAGCGCCCAGCCAGCAGCCCCAGGCCAGGCCAGCCGCCAAAAAGCCGTTGTACAGACCCTGGTTGGCCGCCAGCACCCGGGTGGATTCGGCGAACTCTCGGGTCAGGCCGAAAGCCTTGCGCCCGGCGGGTCGGGTCCACAGGAACATCTCCAGAACCAGGAAGCCCAGGTGTTGCAAAGCCACGAAGGCGGTGAGCCACAGGGCCAGGGTGGGGATGAAGGCGAGGGTGTCCATGCGGTGGCGCTGTGTCGGCGTGCAGTTGAGTTTTTTACTGTAGAGTATAAAAATCAATGCGTCAATGAATTTTTGACTGACTGGTAAGAATGAATGCCAAGCCCCGAGGCCGCCCCCGTGCCTACGATCCTCAAACGGTGCTCCAGCAGGTCCAGCAGGCCTTCTGGGCCAAAGGTTATGCCGACACCTCGGTGGACGACCTGTGCGAGGCCGCTGGCGTCAACAAGGCCAGCCTCTACGCCGGCCTGGGTGACAAGGCGCAGCTCTACCGGCTGGCCCTGCACAGCTATGTCAAGCAGGTGGGAGAGGGCATGGCGACCGCGCTTGATGCGCCGGGCCTGACCTTGGCTCAGGCGCTTGAGCGGCTCCTGGCGCAAACGGTGGCCATTTACCGAGGCGCTCGGGGGTGCTTCATGGTCTCGACCGCGCCGATGGTGGCCTGGCAGGACGAAGCCGTGCGGGCACTGATGCAGCAGGCGCTGGCGGGGCAGTCGGCCTTGCTGGCGGCGCGCTTCGAGCGGGCCGCACGCGAGGGCGAGTTGAGCGGTGCGCTGCCGGCGACAGCCCTGGCTGGCCTGGTCGCTGCGCTCATGCATTCGCTGTCTTTGAGGGCACGGGCCGGGCTGCCCGAGCCCGAACTCATGCGCTGGGCCCAGGCAGAGTTGGCGCTGGTGCTGGCCCTGGCTCGGCCTGTGGGACGTGATGCCGGCCAGCGCGCGAACGGCTGAGGGGCCTGTGTCCGCTCAGTCCGCTCAGTCCGTGAACGCCTGGAGGCCTGGTGTCAGGCCTGACCAGCCAGCATGGGCAGCAAGCCACCACGCTGGTCCAGCGCGATGAGGTCATCGCAGCCGCCCACGTGGGTCTCGCCGATGAAGATTTGAGGCACGGTGCGACGGCCGGTGATGGCCATCATGTGGTCGCGCTGGCTGGGGTCCAGGTCGATGCGGACTTCTTCGATGGCCTCGACCCCGCGCTGCTTGAGCAGCATCTTGGCCCGCAGGCAGTAGGGGCAGACCAGGGTGGTGTACATCTTGACGGCG
>NZ_DCXA01000285.1:0-2280 GCF_002328915.1 Aquabacterium sp. UBA2148 | reverse complement strand
CATGGTGCGGCAGGTGCTGGGTGATGCGGTGGTGGGCGCCGCGCCAGAAATGCGCAGCGCGCCGATTGTCCCGCCAGAGCGATGCCCGCCTGGCGCGTGGGGACTAGCGTGCGCCTGCCACGAAAGCCCGCTGGCTGGCGCCGTTGACGTCGTTGGCGGCGTGATGCACGCCAGCGCCGCTGAATCAGGCCTTGCTGGCCTTCTCGATCGGCAGGTTGGCTTCGCGCCAGGCCTTGAGGCCACCCGCGAGCGACTGCACGTTTTCGTGACCCAGCTTTTTCAGCTCGACCACGGCTTTGGCAGAGCGCTGACCGCTGGCGCACACCACCACGATGGGCAGCTTCTTGTTGCCGGGCAGGCCCTTGGCGGTGCCCAGGTCGGCCAGCGGGATGTGCTTGGCGCCCGCGACGTGGCCCGCGGCGAACTCCTCGGCGCTGCACACGTCGATGACAACGGCCTTTTCCTTGTTCATCAGCTGCACGGCCAGGGCTGGCGTGATGCCGCCGTTGCCGGCTTGCTGGAGCTGCTGCCAAAGCAGGATGCCGCCCGAAGAGGCTGCGGCCAGGATCCAGATCCAGTTGTCGGCAAGGAAGCTCGAGGAGGTCATGCGGGGGTGCTTTCGCGAGAAGAAACGTCGGGGGCCAGAAGGGCTCGGGGCGCGATTTTATAATCGAGGGCTGAGTCCTCATTTGAACCCACCGAGACCCGACCATGTACAAGCTCGTGCTGATCCGCCACGGCGAATCGACCTGGAACCTGGAAAACCGCTTCACCGGCTGGACCGACGTGGAGCTCACGCCCACCGGCGTGTCGCAGGCCATGTCGGCCGGCAAGCTGCTCAAGGCCGAAGGCTACGAGTTCGACGTCGCCTACACCTCGGTGCTCAAGCGCGCCATCCACACCCTGAACTACGCGCTCGACGAGATGGACCGCACCTGGCTGCCCGTCGTCAAGGACTGGCGCCTCAACGAGCGCCACTACGGCGGCCTGCAGGGCCTCAACAAGGGCGACATGGCCAAGCAGTACGGCGACGAGCAAGTGCTGATCTGGCGCCGCAGCTACGACACCCCGCCGCCGGCCCTCGAACCCACCGATCCGCGCGGCCAGCGCCAGGACCTGCGTTACGCCAAGCTCAACCCCGAGCAAGTGCCCCTGACCGAGTGCCTCAAGGACACCGTGGCCCGCGTTGTGCCCTACTGGACGGAAGTGCTGGCCCCGGCCATCAAGAGCGGCCAGCGCATCGTCATCGCGGCGCACGGCAACTCGATCCGCGCCCTGGTCAAGTACCTGGACAACATCGGCGACAACGACATCGTCAGCCTCAACATCCCCAATGGCATCCCGCTGGTGTACGAGCTCGACGCTGATCTCAAGCCCATCAAGCACTATTACCTGGGTGACGCCGAAGCGGCTGCCGCAGCCGCCGCTGCCGTGGCCAAGCAAGGCAAGGCCTGACCGGCTGCGCAGGTGATCAGGGCTTGAGGGCCCAGATCACCGGGCAGTGGTCCGACAACTGACGGCCTCGGTCCGAGGCTTCGAACGACAGGCGCCCAAAGCGCCTGTCGCCGTTTTGGGCTGCCAGCTTCTGGTCGATGAAGATGTCATCGATGTACTGCCGGTGCTTGTCGTCGGCGCTGCAGCCCGTGTAGCGCTGGCCTTCGGTGGCCCGCATCAGCACCGCCCCCCGCGGCACGTCATCGCTCCATGCCTGCACCAGGTTGAAGGGCGCGCCTTCGTCGGGGCCTGCGGGGTAGCGGGCGTCTTTGTCGAGGTGGCGGTTGAAGTCACCCAGGATGGCAAAGGGCGTGCCTTCGCGCACACGTTGATCGACCCAGGCTTCGACCACGGGCACCTGCTGGCGCAGCCGTGAGCAGGGCTCGAAGCTGCGGTCAAGCTTGCCGGTGAAGCAGCCGCTTTTGAGGTGCACGGCCAGCAGCCGCACCTCGCGTGGGGTGCCTGGCCACAGCGTCACGTCGGCGCCAGCGCGCGTGCCTCCGTCGATGTCGAGCGCGGCCAGGTCGCCGTTGCAGCGAAAGGGCACGCCCTCGCGGATGGCAAAGCCCACTTTCTGCGGGTGGGCCCGACGGGTGAAGCAGTCGATTTGCCAGCCCTGGCGAAAGACTTGCCTGGCGGCCTCTGGGCCATCGACTTCCTGCAGCGCCACGACATCGACCCGATGCGCCTCACGCAGGGACTGGGCGCTGCGGGCCAGCGCGTCCAGATCGGCCTGGGTGCGCGAGGGCGGCGGGGTGCGACCTGGGCTGCAGGGCAGGGCACGGT
>NZ_DCXA01000311.1:65593-68735 GCF_002328915.1 Aquabacterium sp. UBA2148 | reverse complement strand
CGCGGCTTCCACAACGGGTGCGGTGGATGCGCCGGTGGCCGGTGAGGCCTCTGAGGCCGAAGCCAGGGCCTGCCGGTAGGCCGCCACCAGCTTGCCCGTCATCTCGGGCGACACCACCGACTCACCGCGGTGCACGCGCTCGATGGCATCCACCAGTTCATTGCCCTCGGCCGTCTTGAGCAGGTAGCCGCTGGCGCCAGCCGACAGCGCACGCGCCAGGTCGTTGGCGTCTTCACTGACGGTGAGCATCAGCACCTTCGGTGCGGGTTGCGCGGCCAGCAACTGGGGCAAGGCGTCGATGCCGTGCACGCCGGGCAGGTGGTTGTCCAGCAGCACCACGTCGGGTTGGTGCTGGGCCACGTGGCGAAGGGCCTCGCCGGCGTCGGCGGCTTCGGCCACCACTGTCACGCGTTCGTCACGGGCCAGCAGGGCGGTCAGGCCGCGGCGAAAGAGGGTGTGGTCATCGACCACGAGCAGGCGAATGGGCATGCGGAGTCTGCTTGTCGTTTGATGCAGGGCAAATCCCTGCCGAGGACCGCGCGCTTACGCTGCGCGCAACCCGATGAATGACTGGAATTCTGCGACATGAACGCCATCCCTGACGAATTCGCCGATCTGCTCGCGCGCAGCCCTTTGAAGCCCTTGAAGCTGGGTGGGCGCACCTTGCTGCCCATTTTCCAGGGCGGCATGGGGGTGGGCGTGTCGGGCCACCGGTTGGCCGGCACCGTGGCGAAATGGGGCGGCGTGGGCACCCTGTCGTCGGTGGACCTGCGGCGCCAGCACCCCGACCTGATGGCGCGCACCACCGGCTTGCCGCAGGACGACCGCGCCAAGCTGGCCATCAACGCCGCCAACCTCGAAGCCATCGACCGCGACATCCGTGCGGCCCGCGAACTGAGCGGTGGCAACGGCCTGCTGGCGCTCAACATCATGCGCGCGGTGACGGAGTACGCGGCTTCCGTCAGGCAGGCGCTGGCCTCGGGCATCGACGCCATCGTGGTGGGCGCAGGCCTGCCACTGGACCTGCCCGACCTGGCCAAGGATCACCCCGACACCTTGCTCATCCCCATCCTGTCGGACGCGCGTGGCGTGCAGCTCATCGTGCGCAAGTGGGAGCGCAAGCAGCGCCTGCCCGACGCCATCGTCATCGAGCACCCGCGCCTGGCCGGTGGCCACCTGGGCGCGGCCAAGGTGGGTGACCTGAACGACACGCGCTTCGATTTCGAGCGGGTCATCCCCGAGTGCCTGGCCTTCTTCCGCTCGGCGGGCATCGAAAAGGACATCCCCATCATCGCGGCCGGTGGCATCCGCAGCCTGGCCGACATCCGCCGCGTGCAGGCGCTGGGCGCCGCCGGTGTGCAACTGGGCACGCCGTTCGCCGTGACCGAGGAGGGCGATGCCCACCCCGAGTTCAAGCGCGTGCTGGCCGAGGCCCGCGACGAAGACCTGGCCGAGTTCGTCAGCGTGGCGGGCCTGCCGGCTCGCGCCGTGCGCACCCCCTGGCTCAACGCGTACCTCAAGATCGAGCACAAGCTGCAGGCGGTGGCCCACGTCAAGTCGCGCTGCACCAAGGCTTTCGATTGCCTGGCCCAGTGCGGTCTGCGCGATGGCCTGGCCACCTGGGGCCAGTTCTGCATCGACAACCAACTGGCCGCGGCCTTGCGGGGTGATGTGAAAAAGGGCCTGTTCTTCCGGGGGGCCGGGACCTTGCCTTTTGGCGATCAGATCCGCAGCGTGCGCGAGTTGCTGGAGCGCCTGATGACCGAAGAGGCCGAGGCAGCCAAGCCAGCCTAGCCGGCTGTGGCGCTGGCGGGTGCTTGAGATGCTGATCTGCTGATCAACCCGTTGTTGGAGGCTGGCGCCTGGCCACCATCGCGTCGGCCAGAGCGCGCAGGGTGGCGGGGCTCAGCTCGGCGGCATGCGGGTAGACCTCGGTCTCCTCCGCGTGCGCGTGTTCTCGGTAACGCGTGGCGAAACCGTCCACATCGGGCTCTGCTCCGGCAGGCGCCTGGCCAGTGGCGATGGTCTCCAGCCAGGGGCGCACCTTGGCCCAGCGTTGGCCCAGTGCGTCGTGTTCGGCCTGCAGCGCGTCGATGCGCGCGGTCAGTGGTGCCTGCTCAAGCAGGCGCAGGGCCACGAACAGGTTGTCTTCCTCGTCGGCGTGGTGCAGGGGCGCGGCCAGCGTGAAGTAGCGCAGCACCGCCTGGGCGGCCTCTCTCGCCTGCTCATCGATCCCTTTGGCGCGCACGTGCGCCTGCAGCCGCTGCGCCAGCGTGGTGAAGCGCACCACCTTCTCGTGGCAGGCGCGCAGCAGGGCCATCGGGTCGTCGATGTGCGGCGACACCGGCTCGGGGCTGCGAGGTGAGGGATGCGGTGGTTGCGACAGCGGCACACGGGACATGCCGCCATTGTCTCGCGCAGGGCCATGCGATGCCACCTTGCCCGCCCAGCGCGCAAGGAGTAGTCCCACCGAAGGATGTTCGCCGCTCGCTTGCTTGCCTAGACTGCAAGCCATGGAAACCCCGCTGCCGACCACCCGACTGGTCGACCCGCATGGGCGGGTCATCGACTACCTGCGCGTCTCGGTCACCGACCGCTGCGACCTGCGCTGCACCTACTGCCTGCCCGAGGCTTTCAAGGGCTTCGAAGAGCCCGCCAACTGGCTCAGCCACGACGAGATGGCCCGCCTGGTGGGCCTGTTCGTGGGCCTGGGCGTGGCCAAGGTGCGCCTGACCGGCGGCGAGCCGTTGACGCGCCGCGCCTTGCCCGAACTGGCCTTGCGCCTGAGCGCCTTGCCCGGCCTGCAAGACCTGTCCTTGTCCACCAACGGCACCCGGCTTGACCGCTTGGCGCCGGCCTTGCGCGTCGCGGGCGTGCAGCGCCTGAACATCAGCCTGGATAGCCTGGACGCCGATTGTGTCTCGCGCATCACCGGGCGCGATTGCCTGGCCGACGTGCTCGGTGGCATCGCCGCGGCGCGTGAAGCGGGGTTCGATCCCATCAAGCTCAACATGGTGGTGCAGACCGGGGTCAACGATCACGAGATCGAGCCCATGATCGATTTCGCATGTCGGCACGGCCTGGTGCTGCGCCTGATCGAGCCCATGCCGGTGGGCGACACCGGCCGGGCCGCGCCGACGTG
>NZ_DCXA01000311.1:62774-65527 GCF_002328915.1 Aquabacterium sp. UBA2148 | reverse complement strand
GGGCCGCGCCGACGTGTGATCTCACCCGTTACACCGAGGCCCTGGCGCAACGCCGAGGCTTGCTGCCCCAGGTGCTTGGCCGTGGCGCTGGTCCTGCCCGCTACTGGCGCCACCCGGCCAGCGGCATGAGCCTGGGCGTCATCACGCCGATGAGCCAGCACTTTTGCGAGGCCTGCAACCGCGTTCGCCTGGGCGTGGACGGCACCCTCTACCTCTGCCTGGGGCAGGACGATCAGGTGCCACTGGGCCGCCTGCTGCGCGATGGTGCCGATGACGATGCCTTGCGCGCGGCCATCCTGCGCGGCATCGCGGCCAAACCCGCGCGGCACGAATTCAACGAACGGCGTGAGAAGATCGTGCGGTCCATGGCCCAGACGGGCGGCTGAGCGCCGCGTCAGGGCCCCTCTCATGGATCGAGCAGGATCCGCTGGACGCCTTGCAACCATGCCCCAACCTCTTTCAGGCGCGACTTCGGGCGATCCCGTCGATGTCTCGGCGGCTTTCTTTTCCGAAGGCGCGCGGCGTCAGACCATCGCCTGGGCGCGCACGTCCAGCCTGACGCTGGCGCGCAAGCTGGCGGCTGTGGGTTGCGTCTTCCTGGCGGTGGCGTTGGCCACGATTGGCCTGTCGATGTGGGTGACGTGGCAGCTCGAAGGTGGCGCGGCAGCCATCAACGAAGCCGGTCGCATGCGCATGCGCTCCTACCAGTTGGCCCTGCACGCACGAGACCTGCGCGCAGGCCTCGATGGCGCGGCCGAAGCACGCATCGGCGATCGCATTGCCGAGCTGGATGCCAGCCTGACCCTGCTGTCGCGTGGCGACCCACAGCGCCCGCTTGCGGTGCCGGGCAGCGAGCCCGTGCAACGCAGCCTGCGTGCGGTCGAAGCCGATTGGCGTCAGTTGCGAGCGCAAGCGATGGCGCGGCAATCCGATCCCTCGCTGCCCGGGGCCCTCGACATCGAGCCCTTTGTCGGTCAGGTCGATGACCTCGTCTCCGAAATCGAACGCCGACTGGAAGCCCGCACCGTGGCCCTGCACACCTTTCAGGTGGTGATGATGGTGCTGGCGGTGATCAGCGCACTGGCCATTTTGTACGCCAGCCACGTGCTGGTGCTTGACCCAGTCGCCCGTTTGCGCAACGCCTTGCGCCGCGTCGAAGAGGGGGACTTCCAGGCCCGGGTGCGCCCCGGGGCCGACGATGAACTGGGCGAGCTGGCCGAAGGCTTCAACCGCATGACCGAACGCCTGCAGGCCCTGTACGGGGGCCTCGAAGCCAAGGTCAAAGAAAAAACCCGCAAGCTCGAGCTCGAGCAGTCGCGTCTGCGTGCGCTCTACGACGTCTCGACCTTCGTGGCGTCGGCCGAAAACCTCTCGGAGTTGGGCCAGGGTTTCGCAAGGCAGATGCGTGGCATCGCCCATGCCGATGCCGTGGCCATCCGCTGGTCCGACGAAGCCAACGACCGCTACATGCTGCTGGCCAGCGACAGCCTGCCGCAGATCCTGGCCCGCGAAGAACAGTGCGTGCTCACCGGCGACTGCTTCTGCGGTGAGCGCATGCGCGAAGGCGTGTCGCCTCGCATGCGTGTCATCCCCATCGTCGCCGAGCCGTCTTTTGGCGGGGGGCATGCCGATCACGCCCCTGTGCAGCGCCGTTGCGAAGCCGAGGGCTACACCACCTTGGTGACCCTGCCGCTGTTGCTGCAGCACCGACTGCTGGGCGAAATCGAGCTGTTCTACAGGGGCGAAGTGGCTTTTTCCGAAGAGGAGCGCAGCCTGTTCGAGGCGCTGGCCAGCCACCTGGCCGGGGCGATGGAGAGCCTGCGCATGGCGGCCCTGGCGCGCGAATCGGCCGTTGCCAGTGAGCGCCGGTTGCTGGCCCAGGAGCTGCACGACTCCATTGCACAATCGCTGGCCTTTTTGAAGATCCAGATGAGCCTGCTGCGCTCGGCCATGGCCCAGGGTGATCAGCCCGGCATCGATGCCGCCATGGCCGAACTCGACACTGGCGTGCGCGAGAGCTACAACGACGTGCGCGAACTGCTGCTGCACTTCCGTGTTCGCACCGACAGCGAACGCCTGGACCTGTCTCTGCGCGAAACGCTGGCCAAGTTCGAGCTGCAATCGGGCATGCGCTGGCAACTCGATTGCCAGGACGATGGTGTGCCCCTGCCGGCCGACATCCAGATCCAGGTGCTGCACATCGTGCAGGAAGCGCTCTCCAACGTGCGCAAGCACGCCCGAGCCACGCAGGTGCACGTGCAGGTCCGCGCCCACCCGATCTGGGAAATCCGCGTGCGCGACGACGGCCAGGGCTTCGAGCCGGGCAGCATCTCGCCCGATGGCACCCATGTGGGCCTGAGCATCATGCGCGAACGCGCCGAGCGCATCGGAGCCAAAGTGGTGGTGCAATCGGGGGTGGAGGGCACCGAGGTCTGCCTGCGCTTGCCGCCAGCCACCTCAGCGATCGTGCACCCTGCTGAAACCTGATCTGACCCAAGGAAAAGAACGTGGCCCAAGGCCCCCAACCCCTGATGTCGCTGGACGAGGCCTGGTCTCGCCTGGCCGATGCCCTGAACACCTGGCCGGCGGCAACCGGTCGCCAGACCTTGCCCACTGACCAGGCCCTCATGCGCGTGCTGGCCGAAGACGTCGTCTCTGACGTGGACGTGCCTCCGCACGACAACAGCGCCATGGACGGCTACGCCCTGCGCCTGAGCGACTGGCAACAGGCCGGTGGCGTGGGCGCGGCCCTG
>NZ_DCXA01000311.1:62432-62682 GCF_002328915.1 Aquabacterium sp. UBA2148 | reverse complement strand
ACAGCGCATCGCCGCCGGGCAGGTGGGGGCGGCCTTGCCGCCTGGCGCCTGTGCCCGCATCTTCACCGGTGCCCCCATCCCCGGTGGTGCCGACGTCGTGGTCATGCAGGAGCACACCGAGCGCCCGTCCCCAGCGGAACCGGGCGCCCCAGTCACCTTCACCCAGCCTGTTCAGTCCGGCCAGAACATCCGCCGCCGAGGCGAGGACATCGCCTGCGGGCAGGTGGTCCTCAGCTCGGGCCGTCGGCTC
>NZ_DCXA01000311.1:58619-62307 GCF_002328915.1 Aquabacterium sp. UBA2148 | reverse complement strand
GCCTCGGCCGAGCCGAGCTGACGGTGTTCGCTCAGCCGCGCGTGGGCGTGCTCACCACCGGCGACGAACTCGTCATGCCGGGCCAGCCACTGCCACCCGGCGGCATCTACAACAGCAACCGACACACCCTGCTGGGCCTGGCCCGCGCTGCGGGAGCCGAACCGCTTGACCTGGGCACCGTGCCCGACCGCCTCGACACCACCCGCGCTGCCCTGCGCGCCGCGGCCGAGTCCTGTGACCTGGTCATCACCAGTGGCGGCGTGTCGGTCGGTGAAGAAGACCACCTGCGCCAGGCCGTGCTGGCTGAAGGCGGGCTCGATTTCTGGGCCCTGGCCATCAAGCCCGGCAAGCCCTTTGTGTTCGGCTGGTTGCGCCGAGCCGACGGCAGCCGTGCCCTCTACATGGGCCTGCCTGGCAACCCGGTCGCCAGCTTGGTCACTTTCCTGCTGCTGGCCCGTCCGGCCATCGGCTGGCTGGCGGGGGAGGGCTGGCAGCTGCCGCGCGCCATCACGCTGCCAGCGGCTTTCCACTGGCCGAAACCCGACAAGCGGCGCGAGTTCCTGCGCGCCCGCCTCAACGAAGCGGGCGAGCTCGAGCTGTACCCTCACCAGGGGTCGGGCGTGCTCAGCTCGGCCGCCTGGTCCGATGGCTTGGTCGACCTGTCGCCCCAGACCCCTGTGAACCCGGGCGACCGGCTGCGCTGGTTGCCCTGGTCCGAGTTGCTGCACCCCGTGCTCAGCGCTCGTCAGCCCTGAGCTTTGAATGATCCGTCCATGAGCATCACCGTCCGCTATTTCGCTTCAGTCCGCGAGCGCCTGGGCGCGCAAGAGCTCGTTGAGCTGAGCGCGCTGGCTCAGCCCACCGTGGGCGCCTTGCTGACCTGGTTGCAGTCACGCTCCGAGGCGCACGCCCGCGTGCTGGACCCCGATCGCGGCTTGCGCATGGCCTGCAACCAGGCCCTGTGCGAAGCCGACCAAGCCCTGTCGGACGGCGACGAGGTGGCATTCTTCCCGCCGGTGACCGGAGGCTGATGATGGGGCAGGCCGGTTTGACCCGATCACCGCTCACGCTGGAGCAGGCCCTGGCCTGCGTGCGCGTGTCGGCCGAGGATTTCGACCTGAGCACCGAAGTGGCTGCCCTGCGCGCTTGCGACCCGGGTGTGGGTGCGGTGGTCAGCTTCGTGGGTACCGTGCGCGAGTGGCAGGACGCAGCCCAGGCCGCCCCGGCCGCCGTCATGGAGCTGGAGCACTACCCGGGCATGACCGAGCGCAGCATCGCCGAACTCATCGCCCAGGCCAGCCAGCGCTTCAACGTGCGCGGTGTGCGCGTCATCCACCGCGTCGGCCCCCTGGGCATTGGCGAGCAGATCGTGCTGGTGGCGGTCACCTCGGCACACCGACAACAGGCTTTCGACTGCGCCGCCTTCCTCATGGACTGGCTCAAGACCCGCGCGCCTTTCTGGAAAAAGGAGATCGCCGGCTCGGACGCCCGCTGGGTGGACGCGCGCGAAAGCGACGAAGCCGCCGCCCGCCGCTGGCACCAGGCCCCGGACGAGGAGGGCGCAGCATGAGCGGTGGGATGCTGGGGTGGCCGCCGGCCGTGGCCGTGGCCGTGGGGGCCGCAGCAGGCGCCTTGTTGCGCTGGCAGGCGGGCGTGTGGTTCAACCCGCTGTGGGGTGGCTTTCCGCTGGGCACCTTGTTCGTCAACCTGGTGGGCGGCCTGTGCATCGGCCTGACCCTGGCCTGGCTGGGGCGCCACCCAGACGAAGGCCTGCGCCTGCTGCTGGTGACCGGGTTGCTGGGCGGCTTCACCACTTTCTCCGCGTTTTCTGCCGAATCGCTGGCCTTGCTGGAGAAAGGCGACCTGGGTGGGGCCTTGTTTCACACCCTGGCGCACGTGATCGGTGCCCTCGCGTGTGCAGCATTGGGCGCCCGGCTCATGCGGGCATGGTTGACCTGAGTTCCCCTTTGCGCCCGGACATGGGATGATCCAAATCGCATGTCCGTCATCGACGTCCACACCTGTTACGCCCTGGCGGGCGCCGGCTCGCTGATCGGCCTGGGGCTGATCGTGTTGGTGCGAACCGAGCACCCCCGCATCCGCCGCGCGCTGCTGCTGTACCGGGCGGCGTTCCTGTGCCTGTCGGCCTTCCTGGTGGTGCTGGTGACCCCGCCTGAGCACATGCGCGAAGTCTGGCGTCACGGGGTGGGGGTGTGCGCCACGGGCGTCACGCTGCTGGCTTGGGGGTTCCGAGAGCTCAACGGCGAACGCACGCCCCTCTCGGTGGGCCTGTTGCTGGCCATCGGGTCGGGGAGCCTGCTTTGGTTCGGCGGTGGGGTGCTGAGCCCTGCGCACTACCAGTTGCTGGTGGCCCTGGTGCTGGCGGCCATCGCCGTTGGCACCTTGCTGGACCAGGGGCGGGTGCTGTTGCGCTCCCAGGAGCCGCGTCTCAGCGGTGAGTGGGCCTTGTTGTTCACGGCTTTCCTGTTCTCGCTGGACTGGGTGATGGTGCTGGCCTACTCATGGGACCACCCTGGGCCTTACCCGCCGCATTTGCTGCTGGCCCCCGATTGGCTGATGGCGCCATCGGCCATGGGCATCGCCTTGCTGCCGTTGTCGGTGGCGGCCATCGTTTTTGCCACCATCAACGACCGGCTTTACCAACAGGTTCACCACCGCTCTCTGTCTGACGACCTCACCGGCATCTTGTCGCGCCGGGGGCTGAGAGAGCACGGGCAGCGCCTGCTCGCCAGCCAGCCTGCCAACAGCCTGGGCGTGGCGCTGCTCATGATCGACATCGACCACTTCAAATCCATCAACGACCGCCATGGTCACCCGGTGGGAGACGAGGTGTTGCGCCACGTCACCCAGGTGCTTTCGGAGCACCTGCGCGACGACGCCCTGCTGGCGCGCTACGGCGGTGAGGAGTTCACGGTCATGCTGCCCCTGAGGGCCGCCGAGGACGCCCAGGTGGTGGCCGAGCGCCTGCGGCAGGTGGTCGAGGCTCGCCCCTGCCATGCCGAGGTGGGCGACAGCAGCGTGACGATCGCCGTCACCATCAGCGTGGGCGTTGCCTTTCACCACCGCACCCGCCCGCTGGAAGAAGCCCTGTCACGGGCCGATGCCAGGCTCTACGATGCCAAGCAGGCAGGGCGCAACCGGGTCAGCAGCGAAAGCCTGGCGATCTGATCTGGCGCAAACCTGAGGTGCCTGGGCTGCGGCCGGGGCTTGAAAACCGCCTCGTGCCCTCCATCTGCGCAGCAATCGGCTGATCAACTCGGCCTCAGCACTCCAGGAGAGCCTCATGCGACTCGACAAACTCACCTCCACCTTCCAGGAAGCCCTGACCGAGGCCCAGAGCCTGGCGGTCACCCGCGACAACCCCTACATCGAACCGGCCCACATCCTGCTGGCCATGCTCCGCCAGGACGACGGCCCACGCGCGCTGCTGGAAAAGGCCGGGGTCAAGGTGGCCCCGCTGGCCGCCGCCCTGGAAAAGGGCCTCGACAAGCTGCCTCAGGTGCAAGGCGCCGAGCAGGTGCAGGCCGGCCGCGACACGGTGAGCCTGCTGCAAGGGGCCGAGAAAGAAGCCCACAAGGCCGGCGACGCCTACATCGCCGCCGAGATGTTCCTGCTGGCCCTGTGCGATCACAAGGGCGACACCGCGGTCACGGCCCGCGACTTCGGC
>NZ_DCXA01000311.1:53354-58546 GCF_002328915.1 Aquabacterium sp. UBA2148 | reverse complement strand
GCGACTTCGGCTTGACCCGCAAGTCGCTGGAAGCCGCCATCAAGTCCGTTCGTGGCGACCAGAAGGTCGACAGCCCCGAAGCCGAGGGCCAGCGCGAGTCTTTGAAGAAGTACACCCTCGACCTCACCGAGCGCGCCCGCGCAGGCAAGCTCGACCCGGTCATCGGCCGCGACGAGGAAATCCGCCGTGCCATCCAGGTGCTGCAGCGACGTTCCAAGAACAACCCCGTGCTCATTGGTGAGCCGGGCGTGGGCAAGACCGCCATCGTCGAAGGCCTGGCCCAGCGCATCGTGGCTGGCGAGGTGCCCGACTCGCTCAAGAACAAGCGCGTGCTGGTGCTCGACATGGCCTTGCTGCTGGCCGGCGCCAAGTACCGTGGTGACTTCGAAGAGCGCCTCAAGAACGTGCTCAAGGAAGTGGCCAAGGACGAAGGCCAGACCATCATGTTCATCGACGAGATCCACACCATGGTGGGGGCGGGCAAGGCCGATGGCGCGATGGACGCGGGCAACATGCTCAAGCCGGCCCTGGCGCGCGGCGAGCTGCACTGCATCGGCGCCACCACGCTGGACGAATACCGCAAGTACATCGAGAAGGACGCCGCCCTGGAGCGCCGCTTCCAGAAGATCCTCGTGGGCGAGCCCACCGTCGAGGCCACCATCGCCATCCTTCGCGGCCTGCAGGAAAAGTATGAGGTCCACCATGGCGTCGAGATCACCGACCCTGCCATCGTGGCCGCAGCCGAGCTGTCCAACCGCTACATCACCGACCGATTCCTGCCCGACAAGGCCATCGACCTGATCGACGAGGCCGCGGCCAAGATCAAGATCGAGATCGATTCCAAGCCCGAGGCCCTGGACCGCCTGGATCGCCGCCTCATCCAGCTCAAGATCGAGCGCGAAGCCGTCAAGCGTGAGAAGGACGAAGCTTCCATCAAGCGCCTGGGTTTGATCGAAGAGGAAATCACCAAGCTGCAGAAGGAATACGCCGACCTCGAAGAAGTCTGGAAAGCCGAGAAGGCCCAGGCCCAGGGCTCGGCCACGGTCAAGGAAGAGATCGACCGCATGCGCTTCCAGATCGAAGAGCTCAAGCGCAAGGGCGATTTCAACAAGGTCGCGGAGCTGCAGTACGGCAAGCTGCCCGAGCTGGAGAAGAAGCTCAAGGACGCGCAGGACAAAGAAAACGCCAAAGGTGCTGGCGCCAACGGCAAGCCCACGCTGCTGCGCACGCAAGTCGGCGCCGAAGAGATCGCCGAGGTGGTGGCGCGCGCCACCGGCATCCCCGTGAGCAAGCTGATGCAGGGCGAGCGCGACAAGCTGCTGGCCATGGAAGACAAGCTGCACGAGCGCGTGGTGGGGCAGGAAGAGGCCATCGTGGCCGTGTCCGACGCCATCCGCCGCTCGCGTGCGGGCCTCTCCGACCCGAACCGACCCTACGGCTCATTCCTCTTCCTGGGCCCCACGGGCGTGGGCAAGACCGAGCTGTGCAAGGCCCTGGCCGGCTTCCTGTTCGACAGCGAAGAGCACCTCATCCGCATCGACATGAGCGAGTTCATGGAGAAGCATTCGGTCAGCCGCCTGATCGGCGCGCCCCCGGGCTACGTGGGCTACGAAGAGGGCGGCACGCTGACCGAGGCCGTGCGCCGCAAGCCCTACAGCGTGGTGCTGCTAGACGAGGTCGAGAAGGCCCACCCTGATGTGTTCAACGTGCTGCTGCAGGTGCTCGACGATGGCCGCCTGACCGACGGCCAAGGTCGCACCGTGGACTTCAAGAACACCGTCATCGTGATGACCTCCAACCTGGGCTCGCACCACATCATGCAGATGGCGGGGCAGCCCTCTGAGGACATCAAGGACGCGGTGTGGGTCGAGGTCAAGCAGCACTTCCGCCCCGAGTTCTTGAACCGCATCGACGAGGTGGTGGTGTTCCACGCGCTGGACATGGCCAACATCCAGTCGATCGCCAAGATCCAGCTCAAGGGCCTGGAGGGCCGCCTGGCTCAGCTGGAGATGAAGCTCGACGTGTCGCCCGAAGCACTCGCCGAGCTGGCCAAGGTCGGGTTCGATCCGGTGTTCGGTGCGCGGCCCTTGAAGCGCGCCATCCAGCAGCGCATCGAGAACCCGGTGGCCAAGCTGATCCTGCAAGGGCGGTTCGGGCCGAAGGATGTCATCCCCGTGAAGGTGGATGCGGAGGGCAACTTCGGGTTCGAGCGGACGGTGCATTGACGCGAATCACCCCCCGCGCTCCCCTCCAAGCGCGGGGTTCGGCTTTTTGGCCGAGCCTCAGCCCCTTCAGTTGCCTTTACATTTCGCACGCAAATGTATCGATTCCAACAGGAGGAAAGCATGATCCGCATCCGTTCGGTCGCCCTGGCTTGTGCCCTGGTCGCCGCCACCCTTCCCGCGTTCGCAGCGTCGTCGGCCTCGGCCTCGATCAGCAACATCCAGTTCCAAGTGATCGACCTGACCCCCACGGACGCTTCCGTGAGTGGCTTCAGCTTGGCCAGCCTGCCTGGCTCCCTGTCGTTCAACCTGTCCGATTCCTCGCAATCTGCGAGCGAGTCCTACAACTACAGCCGCAACGGGCTGGGCACCTACACCAAGACGGCCTCCGGTGACCTGGACACGGTCTCCGCCAGCCTGTCGGTTGGCCTGAACAGCCTGTCGGTTCAAGGCGAGGCGGGTGGTCCCGGCACGTCTTACAGCGCCTCTGTCAGCAGCAACGGCAGCAGCTACTACTACAACGGCAGCATCAAGCTGTCGGCCCAATCGGTGTTGATCATCACGGCCGACGCCCTCGTCAAGGCTTCGGCGACCAACCCTTCTGCCTGCTCGAGCATCTACTATTACTGCGACAACACCGAGTCGGCTTCTTCGTCGACCTGGATGAACCTCAGCTACAGCCTGCCGACGCCGGCCGGTTCGGTCTCGGGCAACTCCAACAACAACCTGAGCACCAACGCCAACGCGCGTGGTGAGTACAGCTACCAGACCTACCAAGGCTACGACTACTCGAAGCCGGATTGGTACAACTACCCCATCTATTCGACGGTCGTGGTGCCTGCTTTCGAGCAGACCCTCAGCGACTCGCGCCAGTTCTACGCCGTGTTCGCCAACACGAGCAACACCGAGCAGACGGCCTACTTCAACATCGGCGCTCAGATCAATGGCCGCGCCTCCACGGCCCTGCCGATCAACCTGACTCCGGTGCCCGAACCCGGCACGTGGGCCCTGGCCCTGGCCGGCCTGGGTCTGATGGCCGTGGCCCGTCGTCGCGCGCGCTGATTGGCTGCGTGCCCTCGAAAAGCCACCTTCGGGTGGCTTTTTTCATGTCAGCTCGGCCCCCTCGCCGAGTTCCAGAGTACGCTGAGGACAGGGTGTGTTTTCACCAACTCGGGCGGTTCCGTGATTGGCTTGGGCGTCGGCGACTGAACATGTCACGGTGACGTGAGATTCACATGAGGCTTTCGGGAGACGGGATCCATAGCATCGGATGGGCGGTTTCGAGCCATCGAGGCCGCGTTCAGATCCCCGCTAACCCATTTCAAATGGAGATTCCTCATGATCCATCCGTCCCGATTCTTCCGCCTGCCGTCTGGTGTTGTTGCGCTGGCCACCATGGCCCTGGCCGCCACGGCCCAAGCTGCTCCCGTGCAGGTCACCGTCACGATCGAGAACCTCGCGCCCGCCAACAGCATTGCCTTTGCCCCCCTGCACCTCGGGTTCCACCAGGGGGTGTTCGATGCCTTCAATGCAGGCCAAGCGGCCAGTCCCGCGATCGTCAGCGTTGCCGAGGGTGGCAGCGGCACCGTCTGGCAAGCTGACTTCGCTGCAACAGAGCCCAACGCCACACGCGGCGTCATCGGTGGAGCGCTGCTGCCAGGGCAATCCCGTTCCGCGGTGTTCACCGTGGACCCCAGCCTGAACCGCTACGTCACCTTCGCCTCGATGGTGATTCCCAGCAACGACTACTTCATCGGCAACGATTCGCCCACTGAGTACGGGCTGTTTGATGCCAGTGGCCAGCTGCAGATCAATGCCATCAACCTGACGGCTGGCGAAATCTGGAACGCGGGCTCGGAGGCCTTCAGCGTGGCCGGCGCGGCCTTCCTGGTCAACGGCAACAACGACCTCCGCACCGACGAGAACGGCGTCGTCGGGCTTCGCTTCGCGCCGCTGAGCGGATTCAATGGCGAGACCACGGCTGCAGGCTACGTCTTTGACAGCCAATTGTCGGCCGGCACGTCCATCTACCGCATCGGCTTTGCCGTGGCGGCGGTGCCTGAACCCCAAACCTATGTGTTGATGGTCGCGGCACTGCTGACGCTTGCTGGCTTGGGCCGCAGGCGCGCTGCTCAGGTTTGATGCGACAAGTCCCTGGGTGTGCTTCAATGCGTCGCTGCATCCAGGGACTGCTCCTGTCATGAACGAACAACTCTTGCTGGTCGAAGACGACGACGCCATCGCAGATGCGCTTCGGCTGCATCTGGAGCAGGCTGGATACCGGCTGCACCGCGAGAGCGATGGGGCGCTCGCGATGGCGGCCATCGATCGTCAGCGCTGGGACATGGTTTTGCTTGACCTGATGTTGCCGGGTGCCGATGGTTGGGATGTTTGCCGTCACCTGCGTGCCCGCCATGCCGATGTGCCCGTGATCATGCTCAGTGCCCGCACAACCGAGGCGCACCGCGTGCTGGGGTTGGAGCTGGGTGCCGACGACTACCTGGCCAAACCGTTCTCGATGTTGGAGCTGGTGGCGAGGGTGCGCGCTTTGCTGCGCCGAATGGAGCAGCTGCGCATGGCGCCTGTGGCCAATGCCAGGCTGTCCTTTGGTCCGTTCCAGCTCGACACCGAGCGACGCGAGTTGATGCGTGGCGACGACGTCATCCCGCTGACGCTGCGCGAGTTCGATCTGTTGCATTTCATGTTGCGCCACCCCGGCAGGGCGTTCAGTCGCAGCGAGCTGCTCCAGCGCGTGTGGGGCGCCGGTTTTGACGGTTACGAGCACACGGTCAACTCCCACATCAACCGGCTGCGAACCAAGATCGAGTTGGACCCGCGCGAGCCGGTCCGCATCGTCACCGTGTGGGGCGTGGGGTATCGATTCGAGGAGGGCGTGGGGCGATGAGGCCAAGATCATTCGCCACTCGGCTGTCGCTGGTGCTGGCAACCTTGCTGCTGGCTTATGGCGGG
>NZ_DCXA01000311.1:38032-53268 GCF_002328915.1 Aquabacterium sp. UBA2148 | reverse complement strand
CTTATGGCGGGCTGGTCGCGGCGCTGGCGGGGCGGGTGGCCTCCGAGCACGAGCAAGAGGCGCTGCAACGCCTGTCGCATGGACTGGCCAGACACATCGTCTCGCATTGGCCTGAAATTTCAGTCAAAGACCGCCGTGAGGCTGCGCAGGCAGAGCGCGAGAAACTGCTCTCGATGTTGATGGTGGTGAACCCAGGCATACAGGTTTATGTGCTTGACGCCGACGGTTTGGTCGAGGCCTACATTGGCGAGCCGGGCATGGTGCGTGAGCACCAGGTCGACCTGCACGCGGTGCGCGCATTCCTGGCTGGTGCTCCTTTGCCACTGCGTGGCACCGATCCCATGGGTGGCGAGCACCAGCGCATTTTCAGTGCGGCCATGTTCCCGCCGCGTTCCGGCGACACTCGGCCGCCGGGCTACCTCTACATCGTCCTGGACGGAGCGGCACGTGACGAGGTGGCACTCCAACTGAGCTGGCGTCGCATTTGGCAAGGGGCCCTGATGGCCGGGGCATTGGGCATGCTGGCGACCTTGCTCGTGGGCATGTTCACTTTCAGGCGGCTGACTTCGCCTTTGCACAAGCTGGCCGATGGTTTGCGCAACTACCGCGCTCAGCCCGATGGGGCAGCTGAGTCGGGTGGGCGTGGCCTCTTGCCCTTTGGTGACGAAGTGCAGACCCTGGCGGTGGCCTTCGACGACATGAGGCAACGCCTGGAACACCAAACAAAACGAGAGCAAGCCCAGGCCCATGCGCACCGCGAGATGATGGCTGGCTTGGCTCATGACCTGCGCACGCCCCTGACTGCCTTGCACGGCCACATCGAGGCATTGATGGGCCCAGGCCGTCCTGCTGCCGCGTCAGAGTCGCTCACGGGTGGCGTGGCATGGTCGCCCGACAGGTTGCTTCTGGCCGCCTTGGCGCAAAGCGACAAGGTGCGGCGCCTGTCGCAACAGTTGTTCGAGTTGACCGCACTGCAATCCACCCGTGAGATCGCGCAGCGCGAGCGGTTTTTGCTCGATGAGCTGGTGACCGACACCGTGCAGAAGTTCGAAATCGCCCATGCCATGCCGCCCGTCACGCTGGGTGGGCCTGCGCCGGGCGCCCTGGAGGTGGAGGGCGACTTGCAGCTCGTCGAGAGGGCGTTGACCAATTTGATCGACAACGCGATCAAGCATGCCGGTGGTCGCCGTGCCGTGAGGGTGAGCGTGTCGCGGCAGGCTGGACTGGCGCAGGTCTGGGTCGAGGACGCCGGGCCCGGCCTGCCCGCAGAGATCGCTCAGCGCTTGAACTTGGGGCAATCCTTGCGTGACCCACCTGTGCAGCGTGCAGGCGGTGGCATTGGGGGGATGGGGCTGGCGATCGCACAGCGCGTGGCCCAACTGCACGGCGGCAGCCTGCGCCCCACCGATGCCCCAGGAGGAGGTACCTGCCTTTGCCTGGCGCTGCCGCTGGTCGGTTGAGCGCCACACATCACGCGGGTGTCGTGGCCTTTGGCGGTCTCTTGCCCACCTTTCACCCTCGTCGATTCGCCACCCATCTGCCCAAGAGACAGAAAACGCCCACACCCAGGAGGTTGGCGAGCAGGTCCAGCACGTCGGGTGAGCGCGTGGAGGTGAACAGCTGCGATGCTTCCTCCGCGAAGCTGAAGGCCAGCACCAGCAGGCCAGCCCAAGGCAGCTGCCACCCTTGTAGCAGTTTGATCGAGCGCCATCGCATGGCCACATCCAGGCAGGCTGCCAGCAGGCCATACAGCACGAAGTGCCCCAGTTTGTCTGCCGCAGGCCAACGCAGGAACGCGTCCAGCCAAGGGTGGCGCTCGCCCGTGTTCGCTTGCAGGATCACCCAAGCAAGCAGCGCCATCAGCGAAGCTGCAGGTACGTAGCGCATCGACGTCAAGCCGGGGTTTGGGCGCCAGGTCGCTGCGGGATGCGCCACGTCTCGCCGATCGCTGCGGCCTTGAAACGCTCGCTGGGCAAGGCGTGGGCGTGCAAAGCGCGAGCCAGGGCCCTGAGCGGCTCGTCCAGCGCCTCATCCGTGAGTTGAAACGTGCCCCAGTGCACCGCCATCGCCCGCTTGCAGCCGATGTCGTGAAAGATCTGAACCGACTCATCGGGGTTCACGTGCTGGTCCTTCATGAACCAGCGTGGCTCGTAAGCGCCGATGGGCAGCAAGGCGAGGTCGAACCCGCCACCGTTTTCCGGCGTGTGGTCGCGCGCGAAGTGCTGGCGGATGTCGACAAAGTCCTTCGAGTAACCCGTGTCGCCGGCAAAGTAGACGTGGCAGTCGGGTGAACGCACCACGAAGCCTCCCCACAGGCTGCGCAGCGCGTCGGTGGCGGTGCGGGCGGACCAATGCTGGGCCGGCACCAGCGTCACCGGGATGCGGGCGTTGCGCTCGGTGCTTTCGAGCACGTGGGTGTCCCACCAGTCGAGCTCGACCACGCGGTGCATGCCGCGCCGCGCGAACCAGTGTTTGTGACCCAGAGGGCAGATCACCAGCGGTGCGCCCCCAGCCTGTTGCTTGAGGGCCAGCATCGAGCCTTCATCGAGGTGGTCATAGTGGTTGTGCGACAGCAGCACCACGTCGATGTGCGGCAGTTCACCGAGCTGCAGCCCCGGAGGCGTGTGCCGCTTCGGGCCAGCCCATTGCACCGGAAAACATCGCTCCGAGAACACCGGGTCCGTCAGGATGTTGAGCCCGCCCACCTGCAGCAGCACGGTGATGTGCCCGATCCAGGTCGCCGCCGGTTGCATGGCCAGTCCGGCCTTGGCGTTGGCGTGGATGAAGGTCAGGTCGGCCTTTATCACTGGAATTGGCTGTTGCAGGGGCTTGGGGTGCCCCGCGCGCCAGGCCTCCCAACGCCAGCGCAGGAGCTCGTGCCAGCGCTTGCCCCGAAACGACTGGTAATTGTTCTGAAAACCGTCAGGTCGGTGATGCTTCTTTGCAGGGTTGAAGTGCGGGTTCTTCATGCGGCGCATCTTATTCGCGCCAGGTCAACCGCGCTGCGCGCCGGACATCACGCCCGCAAGGTGTAGGCCTCGGCCAGAGAGCGGCGAACGCGTTTGTAGTCGCGCCAGTTGAAGCCGCGCAAGAACGAGACGGCGGTCAGCGCACCCATGCGAAACAGGCGCAGCTTGGTTTCGTCGTTCATCGCGAAGTCCAGCCAGCTGATGTCCTCGGTGTCGATGTAGGCGACCAGCCTGCTGTGGTCGGGGTTCTGTTTGATGAACTCGGCGTCCATCGCGTGGCGAGCGGTGTTGAAGGACTGGCTGAACACCTTCATCACGCCAGGGATGTCGTGCTTGTGTTCATCCCATTGCAGTTTCACGCCGAAGGTTGGCCGCAACGGCACGCGGTTTCTGATGTGAAAGGCGTCGATGGGAAAGTTGGACAACACACCCCCATCAACGAAATGGTGCACGGCGGGCAGGAAGTCGCCCTCATAGCAGCGCTCAGGCCACTCCTGGCCACGCCAAAGGGAGCGGGCTTCGTCGGCAGGCAGGGACTTCACCTTGAAGGTGCTGAAGAAGCCCGGGATCGACATCGACGCCCGCGCGAAGTCGGCCACGTTCACCTGGTCGGGCTGATGCCAGTACATCGCTGCCATCTGGGGCAAGTGCACCTTGGTCTCGGTGGAAATGTCCGCGGCCACCACGCACAGTTGATCGGGGTTGTGCCGGCGAAGCAGGACCCGCGTGCCATTGACCACCTCCCAGATCGGAGCGTCCGGTACGTGGTGAAAGTCGCTGGGGTCGGCTTGAGGGCTCACCAGCAGGGCTGGCAGGTCGTTCATGCGCACGCGCAACTGCTGCACCGTCAGCGGCTGGCCACCGTTCATGTCGCGCAGCAAGTTGTCCATCCAGCGGTGAAAGACCTCGCCGCGGTTGAGCGCATGGATGGCGTGCAGGTTATCCAGCACCTGACTGGCCTTCCACAACTTGTTGATCGAGCTGGAGTCGTCATCGAGCCAGGTGCGCAGCCCGGTCAAGGCGTCCTTGTCGCCATCCTTGTGACCATCGACGAAGTCGGCCATGGGCATGTTTGCCAGCGCGCCAATGAGCTTTTCGACGCGGAGCTCGCCCGGGCGGTTGGCAGCAGCGAGCGCGATCGCCGAGATGGCGCCTGCGGACGTGCCCCCAATGCCGATGAAGCGCAAGCCGACCTGTTCCAGCACATGCAGGTAGCCCAGCAGGGCCAAGCCCAGCGTGCCGCCACCTTCCATCACGATGTCGATGTACTGGTTCCCCTGGCTGTCGAGCACATCGCTGTACTCGCCCAGGCGCAAGCCTTCGATGGCGGGCGTCAGGTCCTGGATCTGAGCCAGGAAGTCCGCTGCGGCAAGGTTCGACATGGCGCTCTCCCGTTGTTGGCTTGGAGGCTGCAACGCTAGGCCTGCGAGGCGCACTCTTCCATCCCTAGGGTGCAAGGCCGAGTTTTCATCGTCCCGTCAAATGGAAAAGGGCCCCAGGTGGGGCCCTTCGTCGTGGTGGCTTCCCCTGCTCGGGCAGGGGAGGGCCTCAGGCCACGGTCACCGGGATCTTGCCGATTTTGGCTTGCCAGGTCTTGGGCCCTTCGATGTGGGCGCTGGTGCCGCCGGCGTCCACGGCCACGGTCACGGGCATGTCCACCACGTCGAACTCGTAAATGGCTTCCATGCCCAGGTCTTCGAAGCCCACGACTTTGGCGCCCTTGATGGCCTTGGAGACCAGGTAGGCCGAACCGCCCACGGCCATCAGGTAAGCCGACTTGTGCTTCTTGATGGACTCGATGGCGACGGGGCCGCGCTCGGCCTTGCCCACCATGGAGATGAGGCCGGTCTTCTCCAGCATCATGTCGGTGAACTTGTCCATGCGGGTGGCGGTGGTGGGGCCGGCGGGGCCGACGACCTCGTCGCGCACCGGGTCGACCGGGCCGACGTAGTAGATGACGCGGTTGGTGAAGTCCACGGGCAGTTTCTCACCCTTGGCCAGCATGTCCTGGATGCGCTTGTGAGCGGCGTCGCGGCCGGTCAGCATCTTGCCGTTGAGCAGCAGGGTCTGGCCCGGCTTCCAGCTGGCGACTTCGTCCTTGGTCAGCGTGTTCAGGTCAACGCGCTTGGACTTGTTGTAGTCGGGTGCCCAGTGCACGTTGGGCCACAGGTCCAGGCTGGGCGGGTCGAGGTACACCGGGCCGGAGCCGTCCATCACGAAGTGGGCGTGGCGGGTGGCCGCGCAGTTCGGGATCATGGCGATGGGCTTGGAGGCCGCGTGCGTGGGGTAGGTTTTGATCTTGACGTCCAGCACCGTGGTCAGGCCACCCAGGCCTTGGGCCCCGATGCCCAGGGCGTTGACCTTCTCGTACAGCTCGATGCGCAGCTCTTCGAGCTTGTTCTGCGGGCCGCGCTCGAGCAGCTCGTACATGTCGATGTCGTCCATCAGCGACTCTTTGGCCAGCAGCGCGGCCTTTTCGGCCGTGCCACCGACGCCGATGCCCAGCATGCCAGGCGGGCACCAGCCGGCGCCCATGGTCGGCACGGTTTTCAGCACCCAGTCGACGATGTTGTCGGACGGGTTGAGCATGTAGACCTTGGACTTGTTCTCCGAGCCGCCGCCCTTGGCCGCGACCGTCACGTCGACCTTGTCGCCAGGCACCAGCTCCATGAAGACCACCGCCGGCGTGTTGTCCTTGGTGTTCTTGCGCTCGAAGATCGGGTCGCTCAGCACCGAGGCGCGCAGCTTGTTGTCCGGGTTGTTGTAGCCACGGCGCACGCCTTCGTCCACCGCATCTTGAATGCTGCGGGCGCCGAAGCCTTCCCACTTCACGCCCATCCCGATCTTCAGGAACACGTTGACGATGCCGGTGTCCTGGCAGATGGGGCGATGGCCCTCGGCGCACATGCGCGAGTTGGTCAGGATCTGCGCAATGGCGTCCTTCGCCGCGGGCGACTCTTCGCGCTCGTAAGCACGCGCCAGGTGGGCGATGTAGTCGGCCGGGTGGTAGTAGGAGATGTATTGCAGCGCGGCTGCGACGCTTTCAACGAGGTCGTCGTGGCGAATGGTCGTCATGGCAGGGGCCTTTGTGGGGCAAAAGTGAGGCTGGGTGGTGGGGGCAAAAAACAGCCGACATTGTGCCAAGGTCTGGCCGAGGGGGAGCGAGTGCTTTGCGGCTCAGTTTCGTCGCCAGAGCAAGTGAACCGTCGCGAAGCCCAGTGCCGCGCTCGCTGTGGCCAGCATCAACAGGCCGGTCATCAGGGGCGTGCCGTGCGCAATGGCCCAGTTCAGGCCCTGGCCCAGCCAGTGGGTGGCGTCGCTCATCAGCCAGCTCAGGTCCAGCGCGTCTGGCAACACGCGCTCGCCGATCTGGTAGGCGGCGTAGTAGATCGGCGGCACCGTCAGTGGATTGGTCACCAGGGTGCAGGCGGCGCTCACCGGCACGTTGCCACGCACCACCACCGAGGCGGCCACGGCGAACAGGATCTGTGCCACCGGCATGAGCAAGCCCATGAACAGCCCTGCGGCGACCCCGCGCGCCACGCCATGGCGATCCAGGCACCACAGGCGGTCGTCTTGCAGGTGCGGCCGCACCGGCGCCATCCAGGGCGACGCCAGGATCTCGTCCTTACCGGGCGCCTGGCGTCGCACCTTGGCCCAACTGGTGCGGGTCTTGCGGCGCGTCAGCGTGCCGGCCCTGCGAAGCGATGTCCTCATCGTGTGGTGGCGTCAGTGATTTTCGTGCCCCGGTGCGGCATGGTGCAGCAGCTTGTCGGTGTAGGCAATGGCCATGGCCGAGAACAGGAACGCGATGTGGATCACGGTCTGGGCGATCAGCACCTTGTCCGTGTAGTTCTGCGCGTTGATGAAGGTTTTCAGCAGGTGGATCGAAGAGATGCCGATGATGGCAGTGGCCAGTTTGACCTTGAGCACCGAGGCGTTCACATGGTCCAGCCATTCAGGCTGGTCCGGGTGATCATCGAGGTTCATGCGCGAGACAAAGGTCTCGTATCCACCCACGATCACCATGATCAGCAGGTTGGAGATCATCACCACGTCGATCAGGCCCAGCACCACCAGCATGATGGTGGTCTCGGTGAGGTGCTTGGGACCGTGGTCGGCGGGCTGGCCGGTGGCATGGAAAATGGCCAGCAGTGCTTCCTGGCTGCCAAAGGCTGCCTCGATCAAGTGAACAAGTTCCACCCAGAAATGGAACACGTACACGCACTGGGCCAGGATCAGACCGATATAAAGCGGCAATTGCAGCCAACGGCTGGCAAAAATAAAAGAAGACAAGGCATTGACCTTTTTGGGGGGCTGGGTCGGTTTCATGCTGACCTTGGGGGTAATTCCGAAGTAACAAATTCTAGAGTTAGTAGCATGGTCTTGGATTGGCAAGGTGAACGCCCAAAGCGTAACCGCCCGGCCAATTCGACAAGCGTGTGCCACAAGCACCGTCCATCAGGAGCCCTGCCATGACTGGCAATCAAACCAACAACCAGACCCACGACCTCTACCCCCCGCCCTCCGCTTTCGCCCAAGCCGCACACATCGGCAGCCGGCAAGCCTACGACAAGCTGGTCGACGAAGCCCAGCAAGACCACACGGCCTACTGGGGCCGCCTCGCCAAGGAATTCCTCAGCTGGCACAAGCCCTTCACCCGGGCGCTCGACGAGAGCAACGCCCCGTTCTACAAATGGTTCGACGACGGCCTCATCAACGCCTCGTACAACTGCCTTGACCGACACGTCGAGGCCGGTCTTGGAGACCGCACAGCCATCATCTTCGAAGCCGACGACGGCCAGGTCAGCCAGGTTTCTTACCGTGATCTGCTCGCCCGCGTCTGCCAACTGGCCAATGCCCTGAAAGCACAAGGTGTCAAAAAGGGCGATCGCGTGGTGCTGTACCTGCCCATGTCGGTCGAGGGCGTCGTGGCCATGCAGGCCTGCGCTCGCATTGGCGCCACCCACTCCGTCGTCTTCGGCGGCTTCTCGGCCCAGAGCCTGCGCGACCGCATCGAGGACGCTGGCGCCGTCATGGTCATCACCGCCGACGAGCAGGTGCGTGGTGGCAAGACCCTGCCGCTCAAGGCCATCGTTGACGAAGCCCTGGGCATGGGCGGCTGCGACACCATCAAGCAGGTGATCGTGTTCCGCCGCACCGGCGGCAACGTGGCGTTCAACGCTGGCCGTGACGTGTGGATGCACGAGGTCATGGCCGCGCAGCCAGCTTACTGCGCACCCGAGTGGGTCGAGGCCGAGCACCCGCTGTTCCTGCTCTACACCTCTGGCTCCACCGGCAAGCCCAAGGGTGTTCAGCACAGCACCGGCGGCTACCTGCTGCACGCGGCGCTCACCATGAAGTGGACCTTCGACTACAAGCCGTCGGACGTCTTCTGGTGCACGGCCGACATCGGCTGGGTCACGGGTCACACCTACGTGGCCTATGGCCCGCTGGCCAACGGCGGCACGCAACTCGTCTTCGAAGGCGTGCCCACCTACCCGGACGCCGCGCGCTTTTGGCGCATGATCCAAAAGCACAAGGTCACGATCTTCTACACGGCCCCGACCGCCATTCGCGCGCTCATCAAGGCCGCTGAGTCGACGGCCGAGGTGCACCCGCGCAATTTCGACCTGAGCAGCCTGCGCCTGCTGGGCACCGTGGGCGAGCCCATCAACCCGGCTGCCTGGGAGTGGTATCACCGCGAGATCGGTGGCGGCCGCTGCCCCATCGTCGACACCTTCTGGCAGACCGAGACCGGTGGTCACATGATCACCCCGCTGCCTGGCGCGCACGCGCTCACGCCTGGTTCCTGTTCGCTGCCATTCCCCGGCATCGACGCGGCCGTGGTCGACGAGACCGGCAAGGAGGTGCCGTGGGGGCAGGGCGGCGTGCTGGTCGTGCGCAAGCCCTGGCCCTCGATGATCCGCAACATCTGGGGCGACGCCGAGCGCTTCAAGAAGAGCTACTACCCCGCCGACTTCGGTGGCAAGTACTATCTCGCGGGCGACGGCGCCATCCGCGATGCGAAAACCGGCTACTTCACCATCACCGGCCGCATTGACGACGTGCTCAACGTCTCGGGGCACCGCATGGGCACGATGGAAATCGAGTCCGCGCTGGTGTCGCACCCGCTGGTGGCCGAGGCCGCCGTGGTGGGTCGCCCTGATGACCTGACGGGCGAAGCGATCTGCGCCTTCGTGGTGCTCAAGCGCCCGCGCCCCGAAGGCGACGAGGCCAAGCAGATTGCCAACGAGCTGCGCAACCACGTTGGCCAGGAGATCGGCCCGATCGCCAAGCCCAAGGACATCCGCTTCGGCGACAACCTGCCCAAGACCCGCTCCGGCAAGATCATGCGGCGCCTGCTGCGTGTCGTGGCCAAGGGCGAGGACGTGACGCAGGACACTTCCACGCTGGAAAACCCGGCGATCCTGGAGCAACTCGCCAAGAGCAACTGACGCTGCCGCGTCGTGCATGAAATCCGGCCCGCCTGAAAAGGTGGGGCGGGTTTTGTCATGCCCGTGATTCAAACGTTTGAACTGTGTCTGCCCATTCCCGGGTGACAGGTTTTCGCACGGTCGTTCAATTTGAGAAATCTTGTTATCTGATTGGTTTGCGGGGTTAACCAGCAGAAATCACGCAAAACCCCACACCCACTAGCATTCCCCCTCATACAAAACTTCACACAGCCCACTAGATTGAGGGGGTGACAGCGCCACAAGCGCGGTCCAACACCGCAATGACGAGGAGCTTTTGACATGGCTACAACCAGCGTTTCGGACGCACCGATGACCGCCGAGGAAAAGAAGGTGATTTTCGCCTCCAGCCTTGGCACGGTTTTCGAGTGGTATGACTTTTACTTGTACGGTTCTTTGGCGGCCATCATCGCCAAACAGTTTTTTGCCGGGCTGGACCCCACGTCGGCATTCATTTTTGCCTTGCTGGCTTTTGCCGCAGGTTTCATCGTTCGCCCCTTTGGTGCGCTGGTTTTCGGTCGCCTGGGCGACATGATCGGTCGCAAGTACACCTTCCTGGTCACCATCTTGCTGATGGGCGCCTCGACCTTCATCGTCGGCATCCTGCCCAACTACGCCTCCATCGGCGTGGCTGCGCCGGTGATCCTCATCATCCTGCGCCTGCTGCAAGGCCTGGCGCTGGGCGGTGAGTACGGTGGTGCCGCCACTTACGTGGCCGAGCACGCGCCTCACGGTCGCCGTGGTGCCTACACCGCCTGGATCCAGACCACGGCCACGCTGGGTCTGTTCCTGTCGCTGATCGTGATCCTGACCACCCGCACCATGATCGGCGAAGAAGCCTTCGCTGACTGGGGCTGGCGTGTGCCGTTCATCGTCTCGCTGGCCCTGCTGGGCATCAGCGTGTGGATCCGCATGAGCATGAACGAGTCGCCGGCCTTCAAGAAGATGAAGTCCGAGGGCAAGACCTCCAAGGCCCCGCTGACCGAATCCTTCGGCCAGTGGAAGAACCTGAAGATCGTGATCCTGGCCCTGGTCGGCCTGGTCGCGGGTCAGGCCGTGGTCTGGTACACCGGTCAGTTCTACGCCTTGTTCTTCCTGACGCAGACGCTGAAGGTCGATGGCGCCACGGCCAACATCCTGGTCGCCATGTCGCTGCTGATCGCCACCCCGTTCTTCGTGGTGTTCGGCTCGCTGTCGGACAAGATCGGTCGCAAGCCCATCATCCTGGCCGGTTGCCTGATCGCCGCCTTGACCTACTTCCCGCTGTTCAAGGCACTGACCCACTACGCCAACCCCGACCTGGAAAAGGCCCAGACCACCGCCCCGGTGACCCTGGTTGCCGACCCGGCCGAGTGCTCGTTCCAGTTCAACCCGACGGGCACGGCGAAGTTCACCAGCTCCTGCGACATCGCCAAGCAACTGCTGGCCACCGGCTCGGTCAACTACGAGAACGTGGCAGGCCCTGCTGGTTCGACCGCCGTGATCAAGGTGGGTGAAGTGGCCATCAACAGCTACTCGCCGACCAAGGTCACCGAAGCCGATGTGCCGGCCGCCAAGGAAGCCGCTGCCAAGGCCAATGACGCCGCCATCGCCAAGGTTGCCGAGGCCAAGGCCGCCACGGGCCCCGACGCAGCCACCAAGCTCAAGGACGCCGAGAAGGCTGCCAAGGAGGCCGCTGCCGCCCTGGCTGCGTTCGACAAGGACCCGAAGGCTGCGGCTGCCAAGGTCATCGACGGTCAGTTCAAGAAGGCCGTCACCGGCGAGCTCAAGAAGGCCGGCTACCCAGCCAAGGCAGACCCTGCCAAGGTGAACAAGCCGATGATCGTGGCCATCCTGACCATCCTGGTGATCTACGTGACCATGGTCTACGGCCCGATCGCCGCCATGCTGGTGGAGATGTTCCCGACCCGCATTCGCTACACCTCGATGTCCCTGCCGTACCACATCGGCAACGGCTGGTTCGGTGGCTTGCTGCCGACCACGGCCTTCGCCATCGTGGCGCAGACGGGCAACATCTACAACGGCCTGTGGTACCCGATCATCATCGCCATGGTCACCTTCGTGATCGGCCTGCTGTTCGTGCGTGAAACCAAGGACGTGGACATCTACGCCGGCGACTGATTTCTGCGCCGATGCCCTGCCGGATCACAAGTCCGGCAGGCCTGCCCAGGCTGATCCGCCAGGGCATTTCGGACAGATGACTCCGTGCAAACACAAAGGCCCCGCATCGCGGGGCCTTTTTCATGGGCGAGCGCCTCAGCCGTGGCGTGACGAAATCACTTGGTCGCAAGGATCCAGGTCACGAGTTGCTTGGCTTCGGCTTCGTTGACCTGGCCTTGTGCGGGCATGGGCCCCATGGGCATGTTCCAAACACCGCCACCACCCTTGCGAACCTTGGCCGCGAGTTGCTCAACGGCCTTTTTGTTGCCCTTGTATTTTTTGGCGATGTCGGCAAAAGAAGGTCCCACCACCGCCTTGTTGACCTGGTGACAGGCCAGGCAGGCCTTCTGGCGGGCGAGGTCTTCGCTGGCGTGGGCCGGAGCGAGGGCGCTCAGGGTCATCAGCGCGGCGCCCAGCAGGGCGGGGGCGAGGGGGCGCGTCAAGGTGCGGGAAATCGTCATCGCAGCAAACATCCGGGGTCTCCTGTGCAAGAAGGTGATTTATAAACGCAGCAGGGCCGATTTCGGACGACCGCCTGGGGGCGGTGTGCCGCAGGCCAACAAAGGTGAATGACTCATGTGGTTCGTGGCAATCGGCGTCGCCATGCTGGTGATGAACCTGGCCGGCATCGGTCCGGTGGGCGAGTGGGCCTGGGCGGGATTCGGCAAAGCCTGGTTCATCCTGGTGCCTTTCGGGCTGGCTGTGGTCTGGTGGGGCTGGTCCGACGCGTCCGGCCACACCCAGCGCAAGGCCATGGAAAAGGTGGACGCCAAACGCGAAGCCCGCCGGCAGAAAGCCCTGGACGCACTGGGCTTGCAGAAGCCGGGGCGCCGTCGTTGAGCAGGGCAGGGGCTTAGAATCTCGGGTTCCCCATACCGTGCTTTCCGGAGCCCCCTCATGCCCCAATACCGTTCCCGCACCTCGACCGCCGGCCGCAACATGGCGGGTGCACGCGCCCTGTGGCGCGCCACCGGCATGAAGGACGGCGACTTCGAAAAACCGATCATTGCCATCGCCAACAGCTTCACGCAGTTCGTGCCTGGCCACGTGCACCTGAAGGACCTGGGGCAGTTGGTCGCACGTGAAATCGAAGCCGCTGGCGGTGTGGCCAAGGAATTCAACACCATCGCGGTCGACGACGGCATCGCCATGGGCCACGGCGGCATGCTGTACTCGCTGCCTTCGCGCGACCTGATCGCCGACAGCGTCGAGTACATGGTCAATGCCCACACGGCCGACGCGCTGGTGTGCATCTCAAACTGCGACAAGATCACCCCGGGCATGCTGATGGCGGCCCTGCGCCTGAACATCCCCGTGGTGTTCGTCTCCGGCGGCCCGATGGAAGCCGGCAAGGCCAAGATCGAAGGCAAGGTCATCGCGCTCGACCTGGTGGACGCCATGGTCAAGGCCGCCGACAAGAACTGCTCCGACGAAGAAGTGGCCATGGTCGAGCGCTCGGCCTGCCCGACCTGCGGTTCGTGCTCGGGCATGTTCACCGCCAACTCGATGAACTGCCTGACCGAGGCCCTGGGCCTGTCCCTGCCCGGCAACGGCACCATCGTCGCCACGCACGCCGACCGCGAGAAGCTCTTCCGCCGCGCCGGCCGCACCATCGTCGACCTGGCCAAGCGCCACTACGAGCAGGACGACTTCAGCGTGCTGCCGCGCAACATCGCCAACTTCAAGGCCTTCGAGAACGCCGTGGCGCTCGACGTGGCCATGGGCGGCTCGACCAACACCGTGCTGCACCTGCTGGCCGCTGCCCGCGAAGCCGAAGTGCCTTTCACCATGGCCGACATCGACCGCATGTCGCGCAAAGTGCCGTGCCTGAGCAAGGTGGCGCCTGCCGTGCCCGACGTGCACATCGAAGACGTGCACCGCGCCGGCGGCATCATGTCCATCCTGGGCGAGCTGGCCCGTGGTGGCCTGCTGCACACCGACGTGCCCACCGTGCACAGCAAGACCATGGCCGAGGCCATCGCCAACTGGGACGTCACCGTCACGCAGGACGAGGCCGTGCACACCTTCTACAAGGCCGCGCCCGGTGGCATCCCCACGCAGGTGGCCTTCTCGCAGGACAGCCGCTGGAAGGCGCTCGACCTTGACCGCGCCAAGGGCGTCATCCGCTCGAAGGAAAACGCCTTCACGCAAGACGGCGGCCTGGCCGTGCTCTACGGCAACATCGCCGAGAAGGGCTGCATCGTCAAAACCGCCGGTGTTGACGAATCCATCTGGGCCTTCAGCGGCAAGGCTCGCGTCTACGAGAGCCAGGACGATGCGGTCGAAGGCATCCTGGGTGAAGAAGTGCAGGCCGGCGACGTGGTCGTCATCCGCTACGAAGGCCCCAAGGGCGGCCCCGGCATGCAGGAAATGCTCTACCCCACGTCCTACCTCAAGAGCCGCGGCCTGGGCAAGGCCTGCGCGCTGCTGACCGACGGTCGCTTCTCGGGTGGCACCTCGGGCCTGTCCATCGGCCACGCCTCGCCCGAAGCGGCTCAGGGTGGTGCCATCGCCCTGGTCGAGAACGGCGACACCATCGAGATCGACATCCCGAACCGCCGCATCCACCTGGCCATCAGCGACGAAGAAATGACCCGCCGCCGCCAAGCCATGCAAGCCAAGGGCCCGAACGCCTGGAAGCCGGCCAACCGCCAGCGCCACGTTTCGGCCGCGCTGCAGGCTTACGCCCTGCTGACCACCTCTGCCGACACCGGCGCGGTGCGCGACCTGTCGCAACTGCAGCGCTGAGGCGCAGCCTTCAACGCGTGGGTCCGGCGCTGTCCGGGCCACCCCCTGAGGCGTCCGCGAGAGCGGGCGCCTTTTTGCTGGCGGCCACCGCGGTGGCCACCATCTGCCTGGCCAGCGTGTCGTAGAGCGGGCGGGCGATCAAGCGAGACAGGGCTGCCGCCAGCATCGCCGAGCCCATCAGGCTGAGCACCATGGCGTGCCCATCGACCATCTCCATGACGATGATGAAAGCCGTCAGCGGCGCCTGCGTGACCGCAGCCAGGAACGCGGCCATGCCGATGGCGATGAGCACCGGTTTGGGGGCGGCCGTCAGCGAAGCGACCTCGTGACCGATGCTCGCGCCCATGGTCAGCGAAGGCGCGAAGATGCCCCCTGGCACACCGCAGATCGCCGACAACCAGGTCGCCAGGAAGCGCAACACCGTGTCCAGGCCCTGGGTGGCGTCCTGGCCTTCGAGCATCTGGCGGGTGGCCATGTAGCCGCTGCCGAAACTGTGGCCTGAGCTGGCCAGGCCGATGGCGGCCACCGCGAGGCCGCAAGCTGCGGCAAACAGGCAGGGGCGGCTCTGGCGGAAGCGGCGAAACCGGTCTTGCCCAGGGCTCAGCGCCCAACTGAGCAGGCGAGAGAACAGGCCACCCGCCAGTCCGCAAGCCAGCGTGACGGCCAGGCCCGGCAGCAACAGGCCCCAGCCAATGGCCTCGACCTGGATGCGGCCGAAGTAGGTGCCGCTGCCGAACGCCGAAACCGCCACCAGGCCGGCGATCACGATGGCGGCGATCAGCAAGCCACTGGCGCGGTCTTCAGGTCGGCGCGAGAGTTCTTCGATGGCAAAAACCACCCCGCCCAGTGGCGTGTTGAAGGCTGCGGGCACGCCCGCGGCACC
>NZ_DCXA01000311.1:28738-37950 GCF_002328915.1 Aquabacterium sp. UBA2148 | reverse complement strand
ACGCCCGCGGCACCGCCCGCCACCAGCAGGCCTCGCTCGTTGATGTGGCTGCGTTGCGGCAGCCAGCGCCGCGCGTGGTGCATGACACCCGCTGCCACTTGCACCGAAGGGCCTTCGCGGCCCGTTGACAAGCCAGCGAGCAAGCCTGCGGAGGTCAGCAGCACCTTGGCCACGGACAGCCTCAGCGACACGAACAGCCGTCGTTGTTCGGGCGCGATGTCTTCGTGCTGTGCGGCCAGCACCTGCGGGATGCCCGAGCCTGCGGCTCCCGGGGCCCAGCGCCGCGTCAACCAGACGATGCTTGCGGTGAGGGCAGGTGTCCACAGCAGCACCAGCCAGGGCTGAGCGGTGTGCAGCGCAAAAAACGTGTGCAACGCCGCTTCGCTCAGCCAGGTCAGCCCAATGACAGCCAGACCCGACAACACGGCGAAACCGATGATCACCAGGCGTGCGGCCCAGGCGCGCCAATCCGATAATTCACGGCTGAGCGATTCGGCTGTCCCGCCACCGCCACCCGAACCGGTGCCGACGTCGGAAGAAGAAGGCTCGCTCATCGTGTTGACACCGTTTTCATCCCCTCATGACCCATTCGCCCGACATCTCTGCACAGGATGCAACCGACGTGCCCACTCCCTCCCGGCAGGTGCTCAGGCAGTTCCGCGTGATCTTCAATGCCGTCAAGACGCACTTCAGCCAGGTCGAGCACGAGAGCGGGCTGGGTGGGGCGCAGGTCTGGGCCTTGAGCGTGGTGGCCGAGTCGCCAGGCATCGGGGTGGGGCAACTGTCGCAGGCCATGGACATCCGCCAACCCACGGCCAGCAACCTGGTGCGGGCACTGGTGAGCAAAGGTCTGATGCGTTCCGAGCGCTCCGGCGCCGATCGACGGGCCGTGTCGCTGTTCGTCACCGATGAAGCGCTGGCGGTCCTGGGCCGTGTGCCCGGTCCGTGGGCAGGGGTGTTGCCGCACGCCCTCGACGCCCTGGACGAAGCCACCTTGCAGCGCTTGCAGTCCGATCTGGGGCAGGTGATCAGAGGGTTGGCGGTGCCCGATGTGGCCAAGGCAGCCGAAGCGGCGACCACCCCGCTCGCGCAACTTTGAAATCGATGGCGCCCATTGCATTTGTGCAAATATAATCTGCGCAATCCCGATGCGCGAGTGCCGGGGTGGATCAAAAGAGCGTTTTCAGACCCCGCGTGTCGGGGTCTTTTTTTTGAGGGCTCAAATCAGCTTGAGGCAGACCATGGCCACCACGGTCGGAGCTGCAGCAGAGGCCAGCAACGACAGCGCGTTGATCGACTGCTCGTGAAAGTCGCCCTTGAGGATGGCAGCGCCGGCCGGGTTCGGGGCGTTGGCGATCAGTGTCAGGCCGCCGCCCGTGACGGCTCCGGCCACCAACGCGTACTTGAACTCCGGGCTCAGGCCCGGCACCAGGGAGCCCAGGTAGGTGAGAGCGGCGTTGTCGGTGATGGCCGTCAGCGCGGTGGCCCCGTAGTACACCGCGTCGCTGTTCATGCTCAGCAGCAAGGGCTCGAGCCACCACTGCTGTTGCCCGCCCAGCACCACCAGGCCGGCCAGGAAGAAGGCCACCATCAACCCTTCGCGCAAGATGGGGGGCGACTGGTGGCGCTGGTAAGCGTTCATGAAACCCAGGAAGAACAGCAGCAGCGCCAGGAACACCGCAGCGTGGTGCGCAAAGGTGACGATGCCGGCGAGAAATGCCAGGTGGATGACCGTGACCGCAAGCGGGGGCATGGGCTCGGGCGAACCCGTGGCCGGGCGCAGACGGATGAACTCCCGGGCGAACAGCACCACCAGCCCGATGGCGTTCAGGCCGACCGCCAGCGCCGCTTTCCAGCCGAAGTTCGTGAGCATGAAGCCCAAATCCCAGCCCCAGGCGCTGGCCACCATCAGCACGGGCGGCGCGGCGTAGGGCGTGAGCGTGCCCCCGATCGACACGTTGACGAACAACACGCCCAGCACGGCGTATTTGAGGCGCTCTGAAATGCCCAGCTTGAAAAGCCCATCGCGCAGCAGCAGCGCGGCCAGGGTCATGGCGGCCGGCTCGGTGATGAAGGAGCCCAGCAGCGGGACGAATGACAGGATCACCAGCGTCAGGCCCATGGCCCCAGGCAGCGGGATCAACCGTGTCAGGATGCGAGTGAGCAGGCCGGCAAGCTGAATGATGGGTTTGCTGGCGGCTGCCACCATGATCGCGAAGACGAACAGCGGCTCCGTGAAGTTGCGGCTGTCGATGTAGCGCACGGCGTCTTCCTTGCCGTTGACCGCGAACATGAACACCATCAGCACCATGGCCCAGAAGCCGAACACCACCTCGACTTCGGCCAGGAAATGCCACAGGCCTGCGTGGGCGGGCCGCGTGTGGGCCAGGTGCTCGAAGAACTTGGTCGAGAACGTGTGAAGCAGGGCGATGCCGAACAGCACGGCGCCGATGATCTGGATGGTGGTCGGATGCATGCGCGGGATCGTAGCAGCGCCCCGGGTGAGGTCTCGCGCGCCGCCGTTGTGCACGCTCACATGCGGTATCGTTCGCGCCATGCTGACGCACCCCCAATTTGATCCGATCGCCCTGTCTCTGGGGCCCCTGCAGATCCACTGGTACGGCCTGACCTACCTGGCGGCTTTCTCGATGTTCTACCTGTTGGCGGCGCAGCGCGTCAAACGTCCCTGGTACGCCGAGGCGGGCTGGACGCGCGAAACCATCGAGGACCTGCTGTTCTTCGGCGTGCTGGGCGTGATCCTGGGCGGCCGACTGGGTTACGTGCTGTTCTACAAGCCCGCGTATTACTTCAGCCACCCAGGTGAAATCCTGGCCGTCTGGCAGGGCGGCATGGCCTTTCATGGCGGGCTCATTGGTGTGATCCTGGCCATGTGGGTGTTCGCCTGGCGTCGCAAGCGCTCGTTTTTCGAAGTGGCCGACCTGGTGGCGCCCTGTGTGCCGGTGGGACTGGCTGCAGGGCGAATCGGCAACTTCATCAACGGCGAGCTGTGGGGGCGTGCGGCCGATCCGAGCCTGCCTTGGGCGATGGTCTTTCCTCAGTCGGGCACCGACGTCGCCCGCCACCCGTCGCAGCTCTATCAGTTCGGGCTGGAGGGGGTGACCTTGTTCCTCTTGTTGTGGTGGTACGCCCGCAGCCCGCGGCCCTCGGGGGCGGTGGCTGGCGCCTTCCTGGGGGGCTATGGTGTCTTCCGATTCGTGGCCGAGTATTTCCGCGAGCCCGACAGCTTCCTGGGCCTGCTGGCGCTGAACATGAGCATGGGCCAGTGGCTTTGCGTGCCGATGATCGTGCTGGGGGCCCTGATTTGGGGCGTGGCCCAAAAAAATGCCCCCCGTCCGGGAGGACAGGGGGCGTAAAAGGGTCGGTGGCGTTTTCGCAAACCCACTGACCCCCGCTGAGGAAGACCGCCGGATTCGCTGGAAACCGACGGCCGCTGAAACAGTTGCAAACGCTGTGCCAGCTTGTGGGGCCGCAGGCCGCAGGCCGCGGGCGGCTTCAGGCTGCCTGCTTGTGCGCCACGCCGTGGCGGGTGTAGAGGAAGTCCAGCACGGCCTTGCGGCAGTGCATGTAGGTGGCGTCTTCAGCCAGTTCGACGCGGTTGCGGGGGCGCGCCAGGGGCACGTCCAGCACCTCGCCGATGGTGGCAGCCGGTCCGTTGGTCATCATCACGATGCGGTCCGACAGCAGCACAGCTTCGTCCACGTCGTGGGTCACCATGACCACGGTGCTGTTCGTGCGCGCCACGATTTTGAGCAACTCGTCCTGCAGGTGGGCGCGGGTCAGCGCATCGAGCGCACCGAAGGGCTCGTCCATCAGCAGCACCTTGGGCTCCATCGCCAGGGCGCGGGCGATGCCGACGCGCTGCTTCATGCCGCCTGAGATTTCGTTCGGGCGCTTCAGCGTGGCGTGGGCCATGTTGACCAGCTCCAGCGCGGCCTGGGTGCGGGCCTTGAGCTGGGCCTTGCTTTCCTTGGCGCCGAACACCCGCTCCACCGCCAAGTAGACGTTGTCGAAGCAAGTCAGCCAGGGCAGCAGCGAGTGGTTCTGGAACACCATGGCGCGCTCGGGGCCGGGGCCGGCGATCTCGCGGTTGTCGCAGATCAGGCCGCCGCTCGAAGGCGTCAGCAGGCCGGCGATCAGGTTCAGCAACGTGGACTTGCCGCAACCAGAGTGGCCGATCAGCGCGATGAACTCGCCCTTGTTGATCTGCAGGTTGATTTCGCGCAGCGCATGGAACTGGCCCTTCTTGGTGTTGAACACCATCTCGGCCTGGCTGATGTCGATGAATGCGGTCATGGTGATCTCCTTACTCGAAGCTGAAGCGCTTGGCGATGGCCACGAGGGCGTTTTCCAGCAGCAGGCCGACGATGCCGATCACGAAGATGGCGATGATGATGTGCTGAACGTTCAGGTTGTTCCACTCGTCCCACACCCAGAAGCCGATGCCCACGCCGCCGGTCAGCATCTCGGCGGCCACGATCACCAGCCAGGCCGTGCCCACCGACAGGCGCACGCCGGTCAGCATGTAAGGCAGCACCGAGGGGAACAGGATCTTGGTGACGATCTTCCACTCGCTCAGGTTCAGCACCTTGGCCACGTTGAGGTAGTCCTCGGGCACGCGCTGCACGCCCACGGCGGTGTTGATGATCATCGGCCAGATCGAGCAGATGAAGATGGTCCAGATGGCAGCCGGGTCGGCCGACTTGAACACCAGCAGGCCGATGGGCAACCAGGCCAGTGGCGAGACCGGGCGCAGCAGGCTGATGATCGGGTTGAGCATGCCGCCGATGACCTGCGAGCGGCCGATGATGAAGCCCATCGGGATGCCCACCAGCGCGGCCAGGCCGAAACCCATCGCCACGCGCTTGAGCGAGAACCAGATGTTCCAGCCGATGCCCTGGTCATTGGGGCCGTTGCTGTAGAACGGATCGGAGAACAGCACCACCGCTGCATCCCAGGTCTGCAAAGGGGTCGGGAAGGTGGTGCTCTTCATCGTGAGCAGGGCCCAGATGCCGATGAGCAAGGCCAGGCCGGCAACAGGAGAGAGGACTTTCATGGCCAAGCCAGCCCAGTCAAACGGGGCCTTGGCGGCCTGGGTGGGGGCCGGGGCGGTGGTGGAGGAGGCGGCTGTCATGGGCGTGGAGGCGGACTTCGCGGAGGCCTTGTCGGCGCGCAGGGCGTCGCTGGCTTCAGAGGGGCTGTGGAAAACGGCGCTGACCATGGAGGACTCCTTTGGTGCAGAGAGAGGTCGGGGGCGGATGGGGCGCAAGGGCCCCACCCGGTTCAGCGTCTGCAAGAAATTGGCCTGACGAGCCATCCTTCATCGGGATGACCGGCCCCCTCCCGCGAAGGAGGGGGCGGTGCCATCGGGGGCGCTCTGTGGGGCCGGTCTCAGCGGGGCTCAGTGGTGAAACTGCGAAAACGTCGAACCGGGTGGCTTGCAATGGGTGGTCTTCAGACCTTGATCTTGAAACCGTCGGCGTACTTCTTGGGGTCTTTGCCGTCCCAGACCACGCCGTCGATCATCTTGGTGGTGCGCATGACGTCCTTGGGGATTGGCACGTTCAGCGCGCTGGCGGCCTGCTTGTACAGGTCCACCTTGTTGACCTGCTTGGCCACGGCCAGGTAGTCGGGGTGGTCTTTCAGCAAGCCCCAGCGCTTGTGCTGGGTGAGGAACCACATGCCGTCGCTGAGGTACGGGAAGTTGACCGTGCCGTCGTTGAAGAACTTCATGTGATTGGGGTCGTCCCAGGTCTTGCCCAGGCCGTTCTGGTAGCGGCCCAGGATGCGCTGGTTGATGGCATCGACGCCCGTGTTGACGTAGGACTTGGCAGCGATGGTCTCGGCCATCTTCAGCTTGTTCTGCAGGCCGGCATCGATCCACTTGCCCGCTTCCAGCACGGCCATGATCACGGCGCGCGCGGTGTTGGGGTACTTCTTGACGAACTCGTCGGTCGTGCCCAGCACCTTCTCGGGGTGGTCCTTCCAGATGTCCTGCGTGGTGGTCGCGGTGATGCCGATGCCATCCATGATGGCGCGGTGGTTCCAGGGCTCGCCCACACAGAAGCCGTCCATGTTGCCCACGCGCATGTTGGCCACCATTTGCGGCGGCGGCACGGTGATGACCTTGGCATCCTTCATCGGGTTGATGCCATACGAGGCCAGCCAGTAGTACAGCCACATGGCGTGCGTGCCGGTCGGGAAGGTCTGCGCGAAGGTGTATTCGCGCTTGTCGGTGTTCATCAACTTGGCCAGCGATGCGCCGTCCTTGCCACCGGCATCGGCCACCTTCTTGGACAGCGTGATGGCCTGGCCGTTGTGGTTCAGGTTCATCAGCACGGCCATGTCCTTCTTGGGGCCGCCGATGCCCATCTGCACGCCGTAGATCAGGCCGTACAGCACGTGTGCCATGTGCAGGTCACCGTTGACCAGCTTGTCGCGAACACCCGCCCAGGAGGCTTCCTTGGTCGGAACGATCTTGATGCCGTACTTCTTGTCGAAGCCCAGCACCGAGGCCATCACGACGGAGGCGCAGTCGGTCAGGGGGATGAAGCCGATCTTGACTTCTTCCAGCTCTGGCTTGTCCGAGCCTGCGGCCCAGACGGCGGAGGGCAATCCGGTGGCGGCACCGACAGCGCCGGCAGCGGCGACGGTCTTCAAGATGGTGCGGCGGGTCATGTTCGGATCCTGCTGATTCATGGTGCAAAGCTTTCCTGTTTTGAAAAACAAAAAAGGTGCCATCGATGCGATCGGCCCTTTGGCCACTCGCAGCGAAGACACCTTTGTCCGGAAGCTCGGGGCCCATCGTTGAGCGCCCAAGTCACGCAAGGTCGCCGTTGACCCTGCTTGCAGGAAGCAATGCAAAGCCTGTGCCAGCCTTGACGGCCGCAGGCATCACTGGGAAGAAGGGGTGGCACCGGGGGCGCGGACCCTGATGCGGTGCCCCGGGCGCACCGTCCCGGGGTGGCGTGCACCGACAGCGTGGGCTTCAGCCCAGCAGGTCGGCGGCGTCGATCAGGCGCTGGGCCACTTCGGCCAGTTTCAGGCCGCGGTCCATGGCCGCCTTGCGCAGGCGCGCGTAGGCTTCCTGCTCCGACAAACCCTGGCGCGTCATCAAGAGGCCCTTGGCGCGGTCGATCACCTTGCGCTCTTCGAGCTGGTTGCGCGCGTCGGCCAGTTCGCTGCGCAGCAGCTCTTCGTGCTCGAAGCGCGCCAGGGCCACGTCGAGCACGGGCTTGATCTGCGCCGCGGTGGTGCCCGCCACCACGTAGGTGGACACGCCAGCCGAGATGGCCTGGCGCACGTAGCTGGTGTCCGGGTCGTCCGACAGCATCACGATGGGGCGGCGGTCATCGCGTGTGGCCATCACCACGTGTTCGAGGATGTCGCGCCCCTGGGATTCGGCGTCCACCACGATCAGGTCGGGCTGGATCTGCGCCAGGCGTTCGGGCAGGAAGCGGTCGCCGGGCAGGGTGGCGACCACGTTGTAGCCGGCTTCCAGCAGGGCGATGCGCAGGATGCGCGTGCGCTCGACTTCAGCCACCTCGTCGTCGTCTGGCTCCAGCGAGACGGTGACGGGCAGGATGATGATGACGCGCAGGTGAATGGCTGGCGGTTGCGGCATGCCGGCATCATGCAACAAACGCACCCCAGGGCACGCTGGGGCGTTCGCCAATGTGGCCATGCGACCACCCGGTCTGGTGCGGCACCCTACACTTGAGGGATGTCTGTCCGTCCCCAACGCATCCTGGGCATCGAATCGTCTTGCGACGAAACCGGGGTCGCCCTTGTCCAGCTCGACGAGCAAGGCCCGCCCCAGCTGCTTTCTCACGCCCTGCACAGCCAGATCGACATGCACCAGGCCTATGGCGGTGTCGTGCCCGAGCTGGCTTCCCGTGACCACATCCGCCGCGTCGTGCCTTTGACCCGCCAGGTCATGGCCGAGGCGGGCCTGGCCTTGTCCGACGTTGACCTGGTGGCCTACACCCGGGGGCCAGGGTTGGCTGGGGCGCTGCTGGTCGGCGCCGGGGTGGCGTGCGCGCTGGCCACGAGCCTGGGCAAGCCGATGCTGGGCATCCACCACCTGGAAGGGCACCTGCTGTCGCCCTTCTTGTCGGCCGACCCGCCCGAATTTCCTTTCATCGCGCTGCTGGTGTCCGGTGGGCACACCCAGCTCATGCGGGTCGATGGGGTGGGGCGCTACGAACTGCTGGGCGAGACGCTGGACGACGCAGCCGGAGAAGCCTTCGACAAGTCCGCCAAGCTGATGGGCCTGCCTTACCCGGGCGGCCCGCACCTCTCGCGCCTGGCGGAAGGCGGGCGCGAAGACGCCTTCGACCTGCCGCGCCCCATGCTGCACAGCGGCAGCCTCGATTTTTCCTTCGCCGGCCTGAAAACCGCCGTGCGCACGCATTTGGTGCGCTTGAACTGGCTCGATGACGCGGCCGCCTTGGCCGATCCCGCCAACAAGGCGGCTTTGGTGGACTTGGCCGCGTCCGCCCAGGCCGCCATCGTCGAGGTGCTGGTCAAGAAGTCTCTGGCCGCCCTCAAGGAAACCGGGCTCAAGCGCGTGGTGATCGCGGGGGGGGTGGGCGCCAACCGGCGGTTGCGCGAACAGCTTGGCCATGCCTGCCAACGCCGAGGCATCCGCGTGCACTACCCGGAGCTGCACCTGTGCACCGACAACGGTGCCATGATCGCGCTGGCGGCGGCCATGCGGGTGCAGGCCGGGCTGGCCCAGCCCAGCCGCGAGCCGGTGTTCGATGTGCAGCCCCGCTGGCCCCTGGCTGGTGCCTGACGCCCCCATCCTCGACCACCTGGCGAAATCCTGATATAGTTGTGGGCTGTCCTCTTTGGGGTGGCTGGCTTTGCCGGGCACACCGATAAGGGCTTTCGCACGACCTGGGTCGGTTTCACCCGGAGTCGCAAGTCCAACGCAGAAACCGCACGCCCAGGCAACCCAGACAAGAAGCCCGGCGCAGGCGGCCTGCATGTTTTTCAGGAAACACCATGTCCGTCGCAGACCTCAACACCGCAGCCATCATCAAGGACAACGCCCGTGGCGCCAACGACACTGGCTCCCCCGAAGTGCAAGTCGCCCTGCTGACCGCTCGCATCAACGAACTGACCCCCCACTTCAAGGCCAACAAGAAGGACCACCACGGTCGTCGCGGCCTGCTGCGCATGGTCAGCCG
>NZ_DCXA01000311.1:26162-28688 GCF_002328915.1 Aquabacterium sp. UBA2148 | reverse complement strand
GGCCTGCTGCGCATGGTCAGCCGTCGTCGCAAGCTGCTCGACTACCTCAAGGGCAAGGACTTCGGTCGTTACACCTCGCTGATCCAGAAGCTGGGCCTGCGCAAGTAAGCACCGCATGACGACAAAAAGCCTGTCTGGACGCCTCCAGCACAGGCTTTTTGTTTTTTGACGCCGGCACTCATTCGAGCGACCGCTGTGTCATTCCAGCGTGGTTGAGCCCTCTCGGGCCACCGCGATCCGCGGCTCAGCCCCGCTGGAATGGCATCGCGACAGAGTGAAGGCACCCTCCGGGCCATGTGGCCCGTTCAATCAGGAGATTGCATCCATGACCATGTTCAACAAAGTCACCAAGACCTTCCAATGGGGCAACCACACCGTCGTGATGGAGACGGGTGAAATCGCCCGCCAAGCCACCGGCGCCGTGCTGGTCGACATCGAAGGCACCGTGGTGCTGGCCACCGTCGTGTGCGCCAAGACCCCCAAGGCCGGCCAGGACTTCTTCCCCCTGACCGTCGACTACATCGAGAAGACGTACGCCGCCGGCAAGATCCCCGGCAGCTTCTTCAAGCGCGAAGCCAAGCCTTCCGAACTCGAAACCCTGACCTCGCGCCTGATCGACCGCCCGATCCGCCCGCTGTTCCCCGAAGGCTTCTACAACGAAGTGCAGCTGGTCATCCACGTGGTGTCGCTGAACCCTGAAGTCTCGGCCGACATCGCCGCCATGGTCGCCTCCAGCGCCGCCCTGTCGATCTCCGGCATCCCCTTCAACGGCCCCATCGGCGCCGCCCGCGTGGGCTACATCAACGGCGAATACGTGCTGAACCCCAGCATCGCCGAGCTGGCCGATTCCAAGATGGACCTGATCGTTGCCGGCACCGAAACCGCCGTGCTGATGGTCGAATCCGAAGCCGACCAGCTGTCGGAAGACGTCATGCTGGGTGGCGTGGTGTTCGGTCACGAGCAAGGCAACGTCGCCATCCAGGCCATCCACGAGCTGGTGCGTGACGCTGGCAAGCCGGCTTGGGACTGGCAGCCGCCTGCCAAGGACGAAGACTTCATCGCCAAGGTCAACGGCCTGGCCGAAGAAAAGCTGCGCGCCGCCTACCAGATCCGCTCCAAGCAAGCCCGCACCCAGGCTTGCCGCGCCGCCTACGCCGAAGTCAAGGGTGCCCTGACCGCCGAAGGCATTGCTTTCGACGCCGTCAAGGTCGAAGGCCTGATGTTCGACATCGAAGCCAAGATCGTGCGCAGCCAGATCCTGGCCGGTGAGCCCCGCATCGACGGCCGCGACACCCGCACCGTGCGCCCCATCGAGATCCGCACCGGCGTGCTGCCCCGCGTGCACGGCTCGGCCCTGTTCACCCGTGGTGAAACCCAGGCCCTGGTCATCGCCACCCTCGGCACCGAGCAAGACGCCCAGCGCATCGACGCCCTGACCGGCGACTTCCGCGACACCTTCCTGTTCCACTACAACATGCCTCCGTTCGCCACCGGCGAAACCGGTCGCGTGGGCAGCCCGAAGCGCCGCGAAATCGGCCACGGCCGCCTGGCCAAGCGCGCCCTGGTGCCGCTGCTGCCCGCCAAGGAAGACTTCGCCTACACCGTGCGCGTGGTCTCTGAGATCACCGAGTCCAACGGCTCCTCGTCGATGGCTTCGGTCTGCGGCGGCTGCCTGGCCATGATGGACGCCGGCGTGCCGATGAAGGCCCACGTGGCCGGCATCGCCATGGGCCTGATCAAGGACGGCAACAAGTTCGCCGTGCTGACCGACATCCTGGGTGACGAAGATCACCTGGGCGACATGGACTTCAAGGTGGCCGGCACCACCGGCGGCATCACCGCCCTGCAGATGGACATCAAGATCCAGGGCATCACCAAGGAAATCATGCAGGTCGCCCTGGCTCAGGCCAAGGAAGCTCGCCTGCACATCCTGGGCAAGATGACCGAAGCCATGGCCGGCGCCAACACGGAAGTCTCCGAGTTCGCGCCTCGCCTCTACACCCTCAAGATCAACCCGGAAAAGATCCGTGACGTGATCGGCAAGGGCGGCGCCACCATCCGCGGCCTGTGCGAAGAGACCGGCTGCCAGATCAACATCGCCGAAGACGGTGTCATCACCATCGCTTCGACCGATGGCGCCAAGGCCGAGTTCGCCATCAAGCGCATCAACGAGATCACCGCTGAAGTGGAAATCGGAGCCACCTACGAAGGTGCCGTCACCAAGCTGTTCGACTTCGGCGCCCTGGTGAACCTGCTGCCCGGCAAGGACGGCCTGCTGCACATCAGCCAGATCGCCCACGAGCGCGTCGAGAACGTTGCCGACTACCTCAAGGAAGGCCAGATCGTCAAGGTCAAGGTCCTGGAAACCGACGAGAAGGGCCGCGTCAAGCTGTCCATGAAGGCCCTGCTGGAGCGCCCTGAAGGCATGCCCGAGCGCGAAGAGCGCGGCCCCCGTGGTGACCGTGGTGATCGCGGCCGTGACCGTGGCGACCGCGGTGACCGTGGCGACCGCGGTGACCGTGGCGA
>NZ_DCXA01000311.1:25830-26078 GCF_002328915.1 Aquabacterium sp. UBA2148 | reverse complement strand
TGGCGACCGCGGTGACCGTGGCGAGCGCCGTGACCGCGCTCCCCGCGCCGAGCAGGCTCCCCAGGACGCTGGTTCCGAGTCGCAAGGCCAGGAGCAGCAACAGCAACAACAGCAGCAGTGAGCACCATGAAGAAGCTGGTTGTTGGCAACTGGAAGATGCACGGCAGCCGTGCGTCCAATGCCGAGCTGTTGCAGGGCCTGCTGGCGGCCGACCTGTCCTCGACGGCGCCTCGCGCCGACGTGGCGGA
>NZ_DCXA01000311.1:24850-25811 GCF_002328915.1 Aquabacterium sp. UBA2148 | reverse complement strand
CCCGCCTGCCGTCTTCCTGGCCGATGTGGCTGAAGCCTTGAAGGGCTCGGCCATCGCCTTCGGTTCGCAAGACGTCTCCACCCAGGCTCAGGGTGCCTACACCGGTGAGGTGTCTGGTCCGATGCTCCGCGAGTTCGGCGCCGCCTACGCGATCGTCGGTCACTCCGAGCGTCGCAGCTACCACGCCGAGTCCGACCAACTGGTCGCCGACAAGGCCAAGGCTGCGCTGGCGCATGGCCTGGTGCCCATCGTTTGCGTGGGTGAGACCCTGTCGGAGCGCGAATCGGGTCAGACCGAAGCCGTTGTGGGTCGTCAGCTCGACGCCGTCATCGCCACGCTGGGTGCAGACCTGGCCAAGGTGGTGGTGGCTTACGAGCCCGTCTGGGCCATCGGCACCGGCAAAACCGCTTCGCCCGAGCAGGCTCAGGCCGTGCACGCTTTCCTGCGCTCGCGCCTGAAGGCGGCTCAGCCGGATGCGGCCCGGGTGCCCTTGCTCTATGGCGGCAGCGTCAAGCCTGACAACGCGGCAGAACTGTTCGCGCAAGCCGACATCGACGGTGGCCTGATTGGCGGCGCCTCGCTCAAGGCGGCCGACTTCGCTGCCATCGCGCGCGCGGCCTGAGCGGCCTGCGCATTCACTGATTTCAGGAGTTCGATTTCATGCAACAAGCCTTGTTGACCATCGTCTTGCTGCTGCAAGTGGTGTCGGCGCTGGCCATGATCGGCCTGGTGCTGGTCCAGCACGGCAAGGGCGCCGACATGGGTGCCTCGTTCGGCGGCGGCTCGTCCGGCAGCCTGTTCGGCGCCACCGGCAGTGCCAATTTCCTTTCCCGTTCCACCGCGGTGGCGGCCACGGTGTTCTTCGTGTCCACCTTGGCGCTGGCGTACTTCGGCACCAACCGCGGCGCGGTGTCGGAGCAGCCCTCGTTGTTGGAGCAGGCGGCCAGTGCCGCAGCTCAAG
>NZ_DCXA01000311.1:17319-24772 GCF_002328915.1 Aquabacterium sp. UBA2148 | reverse complement strand
GTCCGCAGCTCAAGCCTCGGGCGCGGCGCCGGCCTCGGCGCCCGCTGCGCCCGCATCTGGCGCGGCCCTGATCCCCACCAAGTGAGGTCAGGCGTGCGTCCCCCGGTCACAACCGGGGGCGCGCACGAAAGTACACATTCACGCCACACACCCTGCGTGAAGAAGTGTTTTTCGGTTTAGAATCTGAGTCTTCGGTGAGCAATCCTCAGGCAAACCGAAGCAAAGTTCGACAAGCGGTCACAAAGACGTGATGCAGCTTGACGTCAGGTCCCCAACTTGGCGTCCATTCGAATGCCGACGTGGTGAAATTGGTAGACACGCTATCTTGAGGGGGTAGTGGCGAAAGCTGTGCGAGTTCGAGTCTCGCCGTCGGCACCAAAAGATCAAACGAGTCTTTGTGTCCACCCACATGATCAGCGCCAGTTGCTTGCTCGTAGCTGATCAAATGTGCGACGACACCGCCCTGTCAGGGTGTTGTGTCTGTGGCTCGAGGTTCTCAGGAGAGCGCGCTGTGGCCGCTGCCGAGTCGGTTTTATTTCCGGCTGGTGGGTTGCCTGGCGCGCTTTTTGTTTTGTCGATGTGTTCCAATCGCGCAGCGCACGCTTGGTGCGCTGCAGCATGACGTTCAATCAGAAAGCCCTTGGCCATGAACATTGAGCAATACCTGCCAGTCATCCTTTTCATCCTGGTTGGCGTGGGTGTCGGCGTGGCGCCCCAACTGCTGGGCTTTTTGCTCGGCCCTCGTCGCCCTGACGAGGCAAAGAACTCTCCCTACGAATGCGGCTTCGAAGCTTTCGAGGACGCTCGCATGAAGTTCGACGTTCGCTACTACCTGGTCGCGATCCTGTTCATCCTGTTTGACCTGGAAATCGCTTTCCTCTTCCCCTGGGCGGTGGCCCTCAAGGAAGTGGGCATGACGGGTTTCCTGACTGTCATGTTGTTCCTGGGCATCCTGGTCGTTGGCTTCGCCTACGAATGGAAGAAGGGCGCGCTGGACTGGGAATGACGGAGGCCGTGCCTCCCTTTCTCCCCACCACAGGGCACCAACGGAATCTGAAGAGGTAATCACATGGGCATCGAAGGCGTTTTCAAGGAAGGTTTCATCACCACCTCCGCCGACACCCTGATCAACTGGTCGAAGACCGGCTCGCTGTGGCCGATGACCTTTGGCCTGGCGTGCTGCGCCGTCGAGATGATGCACGCGGGTGCCGCGCGCTACGACATCGACCGCTTCGGCATGCTGTTCCGCCCGAGTCCGCGCCAGTCCGACCTGATGATCGTGGCCGGCACGCTGTGCAACAAGATGGCGCCGGCGCTGCGCAAGGTCTACGATCAGATGGCCGAACCGCGTTGGGTGTTGTCCATGGGCTCGTGCGCCAACGGCGGCGGCTACTACCACTACAGCTACTCGGTGGTGCGCGGTTGCGACCGCATCGTGCCCGTCGACGTCTACGTGCCTGGCTGCCCACCGACCGCTGAAGCGCTGCTCTACGGCATCTTGCAGCTGCAAGCCAAGATCCGCCGTGAGAACACCATCGCCCGCTGATCAGGAAGCACGCGCATGAGCCAGAAACTCGCCACCCTGCAAGCCGCCCTGGAATCCGTCCTGGGCGACAAGATCAAGCGCCTGGTCGTTGACCGCGGCGAGATCACCATCACCGTTTCCGCTGCCGACTATGAAGGCGTGGCGCTCACCTTGCGCGACGACGCCTCGCTGAAGTTCGAGCAGCTGATGGACCTGTGCGGCATCGACTACTCCGCCTACAAGGACGGTGCCGAAAGCATCTACACCGACGGCCCGCGCTTTTGCGTCGTCAGCCACCTGCTGTCGGTCAGCCACAACTGGCGCGTGCGCCTGAAGGTGTTCGCCCTCGATGACGACTTCCCCGTCGTCAAGTCGGTCAACCCGATCTGGAACGCCGCCAACTGGTTCGAGCGCGAAGCCTTCGACCTCTACGGCATCGTGTTCGATGGCCACGAAGACCTGCGCCGCATCCTGACCGACTACGGCTTCATCGGCCATCCTTTCCGCAAGGACTTCCCGGTGTCCGGCCACGTCGAGATGCGCTACGACGCCGAGCAAAAGCGAGTGATCTACCAGCCGGTGTCCATCGAGCCGCGCGAGATCACCCCGCGCATCATCCGCGAAGACAACTACGGTGGTCTGCACTGATCGCTGGAGCACTGAGTCATGGCTGAAATCAAGAACTACACCCTGAACTTTGGTCCGCAGCACCCTGCGGCACACGGCGTGCTGCGCCTGGTGCTGGAGCTGGACGGCGAAGTCATCCAGCGCGCCGACCCCCACATCGGCCTGCTGCACCGCGCCACCGAAAAGCTGGCCGAGTCCAAGACCTACATCCAGTCGCTGCCCTACATGGACCGCCTGGACTACGTCTCGATGATGAGCAACGAGCACGCCTACTGCCTGGCCATCGAGAAGATGCTGGGCGTGGACGTGCCGGTTCGCGCGCAGTACATCCGCGTGATGTTCGCGGAAATCACCCGCGTGCTGAACCACCTGCTCTGGCTGGGCTGCCACGGTTTCGACTGCGGCGCCATGAACATCCTGATTTACTGCTTCCGCGAGCGCGAAGACCTCTTCGACATGTACGAAGCGGTGTCGGGCGCGCGCATGCACGCGGCTTACTTCCGTCCGGGCGGCGTCTACCGCGACCTGCCGGACACCATGCCGCAGTACAAGGCCAGCAAGATCCGCAATGCCCGCGCCATCTCGAAACTCAACGAGAACCGCCAGGGCTCGCTGCTGGACTTCATCGACGACTTCACCCAGCGTTTCCCCAAGCTGGTGGACGAGTACGAAACCCTGCTGACCGACAACCGCATCTGGAAGCAGCGAACCGTCGGCATCGGCGTGGTCTCGCCTGAACGTGCCCTGCAAATGGGCATGACGGGCGCCATGCTGCGTGGCTCGGGCATCGTCTGGGACCTGCGCAAGCACCAGCCCTACGACGTCTACGACAAGCTGGACTTCGACATCCCCGTGGGCACCAACGGCGACTGTTATGACCGCTACGTGGTCCGCGTCGAAGAGCTGCGCCAGTCCAACCGCATCATCAAGCAGTGCGTGGACTGGCTGCGTGCCAACCCGGGCCCGGTCATCACCGACAACCACAAGGTCGCACCGCCTTCGCGCGTCGAGATGAAGTCCTCGATGGAAGAGCTGATCCACCACTTCAAGCTCTTCACCGAAGGCTTCCACGTGCCCGAGTCCGAGGCCTATGCCGCGGTCGAGCACCCCAAGGGCGAGTTCGGCATCTACCTGGTGTCGGACGGCGCCAACAAGCCTTACCGCCTGAAGATCCGCGCCCCTGGCTTCCCGCACCTGGCCGCCCTGGACGAGATGTCCAAGGGCCACATGATTGCCGACGCCGTGGCCATCATCGGCACGATGGACATCGTGTTCGGTGAGATCGACCGCTGAGTGAACGCGACAACGAGCAGCCCCACCATGTTGAGCGAACAAACCAAAGCGCGGTTCGACCGCGAACTCGCCAAGTACCCGGCAGATCAGCGCATCTCCGCGGTCATGGCCTGCCTGGCCATCCTCCAGCAGGAGCGTGGCTGGGTGTCGTCCGAGAGCGAGCAGGAACTGGCCGACTACCTCGGCGTGGCCCCGATGGCCGTGCACGAAGTCACCAGCTTCTACAACATGTACAACCAGAAGCCGGTGGGCCAGTTCAAGCTGAACGTGTGCACCAACCTGCCTTGCCAACTGCGCGACGGTGAAAAGGCCCTGCAGCACGTCTGCAGCAAACTGGGCGTCGAGCCCTATGGCACCACCGCCGATGGCGTGTTCACCGTGCAGCCCAGCGAGTGCCTGGGTGCCTGCGCCGATGCGCCGGTGATGCTGGTCAATGACCGTCAGATGTTGAGCTTCATGAGCAACGAGAAGCTGGACCAGCTGCTCGACCTCCTGAAGTCCAAAGCCAAGTGAAGGGCAGGGCGATGATCGATCTCTCCCAATTCCAGGCGACCGGCAAGGAAACCGTTTTCCACGGCCGCCACATCAACCCCCAGATCTACGCCGACATCAACGGCAGCAACTGGTCCATCAAGGACTACGAAGCGCGTGGTGGCTACGCAGCCCTTCGCAAGATCCTGGGCAAAGACGGCGGCGAAGGCATGACGCAAGACGTCGTCATCGCCGAGGTCAAGGCTTCCGGTCTGCGTGGCCGTGGCGGTGCCGGCTTCCCCACGGGCCTGAAGTGGAGCTTCATGCCCCGCGCGTTCCCGGGCCAGAAGTACCTGGTGTGCAACTCGGACGAGGGTGAACCGGGCACGGCGAAGGATCGCGAGATCCTGATGCACAACCCGCACACCGTCATCGAAGGCATGATCATCGCGGCCTACGCGATGGGCATCTCGGTGGGCTACAACTACATCCACGGCGAGATCTTCGAGGTCTATGAGCGCTTCGAAGCGGCCCTGGAAGAAGCCCGCGCCGCCGGCTACCTGGGTGACAACATCCTGGGCAGCGGTTTCAGCTTCCAGCTGCACGCGCACCACGGCTTCGGCGCCTACATCTGCGGCGAAGAAACCGCCCTGATCGAATCGATCGAAGGCAAGAAGGGTCAGCCTCGCTTCAAGCCGCCTTTCCCGGCGAGCTTCGGTGTGTATGGCAAGCCCACCACCATCAACAACACCGAGACCTTCGCGGCCGTTCCCTGGATCATCCGCAACGGTGGCGAGGCCTACCTGGCTGTCGGCAAGCCCAACAACGGCGGCACCAAGCTGTTCACCGTCTCGGGCGACGTCGAGATGCCCGGCAACTTCGAGGTCCCGCTGGGCACGCCCTTCAGCACCTTGCTGGAGCTGGCCGGTGGCGTTCGCAAGGGCCGCAAGCTCAAGGCCGTGATCCCTGGTGGCTCGTCCTCGCCGGTGATCCCCGCCGACGTGATGATGGGCCTGACGATGGACTACGACGCCATCGCCAAGGCGGGCTCCATGCTGGGCTCGGGCGCGGTCATCGTGCTCGACGACTCGCGCTGCATGGTCAAGAGCCTGCTGCGCCTGTCTTACTTCTACATGCACGAATCGTGCGGCCAGTGCACGCCTTGCCGCGAAGGCACGGGCTGGCTGTGGCGCGTGGTGCAGCGCATCGAGGCCGGCCAGGGCCGCCTCGAAGACATCGACTTGCTGAACTCGGTCGCCGACAACATCCAGGGTCGCACCATCTGCGCGCTGGGTGACGCCGCTGCGATGCCGGTGCGTGCCTTCATCAAGCACTTCCGCGAAGAGTTCGTGCACCACATTGAACACAAGACCTGCGTGGTCCCGGCCTATGTCTAAGGGCCCCCACGCTCGGATTACCTCGCTGCCCCCCACGGGGGCTGGTCTTCCTTGGGGCGGCCCGGCGGAAGCCCTGCCGCGCACAGGAAAAGGTGAGTAACGCTATGGTTGAAATCGAAATCGACGGCCGAAAGGTCCAGGTCCAGGAAGGCTCCATGCTGATCCGGGCCGCCGAAGAACACGGCACCTACATCCCGCACTTCTGTTATCACAAGAAGCTGTCGGTGGCGGCCAACTGCCGCATGTGCCTGGTGGACATCGAGAAGGCTCCCAAGCCCATGCCCGCCTGTGCCACGCCCGTGACGCAGGGCATGATCGTTCGCACCAAGAGCGAAAAAGCCATCAAGGCCCAGCAGTCCGTCATGGAGTTCCTGCTGATCAACCACCCGCTGGACTGCCCGATCTGTGACCAGGGCGGTGAGTGCCAGCTGCAAGACCTGGCCGTGGGCTATGGCGCGGGCAAGTCGCGCTACGAAGAAGAAAAGCGCGTGGTGTTCCCCAAGGACGTCGGCCCGCTGATCTCCATGGAGGAAATGAGCCGCTGCATCCAGTGCACCCGCTGCGTGCGCTTCGGCCAGGAAATCGCCGGCGTGATGGAACTGGGCATGTCCAACCGCGGCGAGCATTCCGAGATCGAGACCTTCGTCGGTCGTTCGATCGACTCCGAGCTGTCGGGCAACATGATCGACATCTGCCCGGTCGGCGCGCTCACCAGCAAGCCCTTCCGCTACAGCGCCCGCACCTGGGAGCTGTCGCGCCGCAAGAGCGTCTCTCCCCACGATTCCACCGGCGCCAACCTGATCGTGCAGGTCAAGAACGGCAAGGTGATGCGCGTGGTGCCGCTCGAAAACGAGTCGGTCAACGAATGCTGGATCGCCGACCGCGACCGCTTCAGCTACGAGGCCCTGGGCAGCGACGATCGCCTGACCCAGCCCATGATCAAGCAGGGCGGCCAGTGGCGTGAAGTCGACTGGACCACGGCGCTGGAATACGTGGCCAACGGCCTCAAGGGCGTCAAGACCGAGCACGGTGCGGCCGCCATCGGTGCGCTGGCCACCGAGCACAGCACCGTCGAAGAGCTGTACCTGCTGGGTCAGCTGGTTCGCGGCCTGGGTTCCGACAACGTCGACACCCGCCTGCGCAACGCCGATTTCACCACCGGTGCTGGTGCCCGCTGGCTGGGCCTGCCGGTGGCCGAGCTGAGCACGCTGGACCGTGCCCTGGTGGTCGGCTCCTTCCTGCGCAAGGATCACCCGCTGTTCGCCTCGCGCCTGCGCCATGCCACCAAGCGCGGCGCCAAGGTGTCCGCCATCGGCGGCGCCAACGACGACTGGCTGATGCCCCTGGCTCAGCGCGTCTCCGTGGCGCCGAGCGCCTGGGCTCAGGCCCTGGGCGACGTGGCCGTGGCGATCGCCAACCAACTGGGCATCGACATCCCCTGCAACGGCACCGCTACCGATGCCGCCAAGGCCATCGCCGCCTCGCTGCTGTCGGGCCAGAACAAGGCTGTGCTGCTGGGCAACGCCGCTGCGCAACACCCGCAAGCTGCCACCCTGCAGGCCCTGGGCCAGTGGATCGCCGAGAAGACCGGCGCCAAGCTGGGCTACCTGTCCGAGTCGGCCAACACCGTGGGCGCTCAGCTCGTCGGTGCCCAGCCTCAGCAAGGTGGCCTCAACGCCGGCCAGATGCTGTCGGGCAAATCGATCAAGGCTTTGGTGCTGCTGGGCGTCGAGCCCGAGTTCGACAGCGCCAACCCGGCTGCCGCGGTGCAAGCCGTGCAAGCCGCTGAGATGGTCGTGGTCATGAGCCCCTTCAAGGGCGCCGCCCCCGAGTACGCCGACGTGATCCTGCCGGTCGCGCCTTTCAGCGAAACCTCGGGCACCTTCGTCAATGCCGAAGGCCGTGCACAGGGCTTCCACGGCGTGGTCAAGCCCCTGGGCGAGACCCGTCCGGCCTGGAAGGTGCTGCGTGTGCTCGGCACGATGCTGGGCCTGAACGACTTCGCTTTCGAGACCTCGGAAGAGGTCAAGGCCCGCGCCCTGGGTGACCTGGCTGCGCTGCCTTCGAAGCTGAACAACGCCACCTCGGCCGCCATCGCGATCAGCGGTGGCACCGGTGCCCTCGAGCGCCTGGCCGACCT
>NZ_DCXA01000311.1:6326-17240 GCF_002328915.1 Aquabacterium sp. UBA2148 | reverse complement strand
GCCCTCGAGCGCCTGGCCGACCTGCCGATCTACAGCGCCGACGCTTTGGTGCGTCGCTCGCCTTCGCTGCAAGCGACCGCCGACGCCAAGGCGCCCGTGGCGAGCTTGCCGCCTGCCTTGTGGGCAGAGCTGGGCTTGAGCGAAGGCGCGCAGGTCAAGGTGTCGCAAGACTCGGCCTCGGCCGTGCTGCCCGCCGTGCTCGACGCCAGCCTGCCGGCCAACGTCGTGCGGGTGCCCACCGGCCACGCCGCCACCGCCACGCTGGGTGCTGCCTTCGGCAACATCCGCGTCGAAAAGGCCTGAAGGGCAGGGGAGACAAGCAATGATTGACACCCTCTACAACGCTGGCGCTGCCAACCTCGGAGCCGCGTGGCCCGTGGTCTGGTCGCTCATCAAGATCGTGGCCCTGCTGCTGCCGCTGCTCGGTTGCGTCGCCTACCTGACCCTGTGGGAGCGCAAGGCCATTGGCTGGTCGCAGATCCGTCCGGGCCCGAACCGCACAGGTCCTTTCGGCCTGCTGCAACCCATCGCAGACGCGGTCAAGCTGATCTTCAAGGAGATCATCACGCCGACGGCGGCCAACAAGGGCCTGTTCTTCCTGGGCCCGATCATGACCATCATGCCGGCCCTGGCCGCCTGGGCCGTGATCCCCTTCGGGCCCGAAGTGGCGCTGGCCAACGTCAATGCCGGCCTGCTGTTCCTGATGGCCATCACCTCGATGGAAGTCTATGGCGTGATCATCGCCGGCTGGGCTTCGAACTCGAAGTACGCCTTCCTGGGTGCGCTGCGTGCGTCGGCCCAGATGGTGTCGTACGAAATCGCGATGGGTTTCTGCTTCGTGGTCGTGCTGATGACCGCAGGCTCGCTCAACATGACCGACATCGTGCTGAGCCAGAACAAGGGCCAGTTCGCCGACATGGGCCTGAGCTTCCTGTCCTGGAACTGGCTGCCTCTGCTGCCCATCACCGTCGTGTACTTCATCTCCGGCCTGGCTGAAACCAACCGCCACCCCTTCGACGTGGTCGAGGGTGAGTCGGAAATCGTGGCCGGTCACATGATCGAGTACTCGGGCATGTCGTTTGCCATGTTCTTCCTGGCCGAGTACGCCAACATGATCCTGGTCTCGACCCTGTGCGCGATCATGTTCTTCGGCGGCTGGCTGCCCCCGATCGAGGCCCTGAGCTTCATCCCGGGCTGGATCTGGCTGGGCATCAAGGCCTTCATCATCGTCACGATGTTCCTGTGGGTGCGCGCTTCGTTCCCCCGCTTCCGCTATGACCAGATCATGCGCCTGGGCTGGAAGATCTTCATCCCTGTCACCCTGGTCTGGCTGATCGTCGTGGGCGTCTGGATGATGTCGCCCTGGAACATCTGGAACTGAGACTGAGAGGACACCCCCACCATGAGCACGTCCTTCAAGGAATTCGTCTCCAGCTTCTTCCTGCTGGAGTTGTTCAAGGGCCTGGCCGTCACCGGCCGCCACTTCCTCAAGCCGCACATCACCGTGCAGTTCCCGGAAGAAAAGACCCCGATGTCGCCGCGCTTCCGTGGCCTGCACGCCCAGCGCCGCTACGACAACGGCGAAGAGCGCTGCATCGCCTGCAAGCTGTGCGAAGCGGTCTGCCCCGCCATGGCCATCACCATCGAGTCGGCCGTGCGCGAAGACGGCCAGCGCCGCACCACGCGCTACGACATCGACCTGACCAAGTGCATCTTCTGCGGCTTCTGCGAAGAAAGCTGCCCGGTCGACGCCATCGTCGAGACCCACATCTTCGAATACCACGGTGAAAAGCGTGGCGACCTGTACTTCACCAAGGACATGCTCCTGGCGGTGGGCGATCGCTACGAAAAAGACATCGCTGCCAACAAGGAGGCGGACGCGAAATATCGCTGACCGATCATGGACACCTTCAGCCTACTTTTCTACACCTTCGCCTTCGTGCTGGTCTACGCGGGCTTCCGCGTGATCACCGCCAAGAGCCCGGTGACCGCCGCCCTGCACCTGGTGCTGGCCTTCGCCAGCGCCTCTTGCGTCTGGATGCTGTTGCAGGCCGAGTTCCTCGCCATCGCCCTCGTGCTCGTGTACGTGGGTGCGGTGATGGTGCTTTTCCTGTTTGTGGTGATGATGCTCGACATCAACACCGACTCGCTGCGTCAGGGCTTCTGGAAGCACTTCCCCGTCGCCGGCATCATCGGCGTGATCATCGCGCTGGAAATGTCCTTCGTGCTGACCCGCGGGTTCGATCTGCCCACGGCCAAGCCGATGCCGCCCGAAGTCGCCCAGGTGGCCAACACCAAGGCGCTGGGCATCGACCTCTACACCAACTACCTGTTCCCGGTGCAGGTGGCTGCGGTCATCCTGCTGGTGGGCATCATCGCCGCCATCGCCCTGACCCTGCGTCAGCGCAAGGACTCGCGCTCGCAGAACGTCGGTGAGCAGGTCCGCGTCAAGAAGGCCGACCGCCTGCGCGTGGTCAAGGTGGCGCCTCAGGTCGAGGCACCCGCTGCCGCTCAACAAGAAGAAGGAGGCCAGGCATGACCACCTCGATCACCCTCGGGCACTTCCTCTCGCTCGGCGCCATCCTGTTCGCGATGTCGGTCATCGGCATCTTCCTGAACCGCAAGAACCTGATCGTGCTGCTCATGGCCATCGAGCTGATGCTCCTGGCCGTGAACATGAACTTCGTGGCCTTCTCCCACTACCTGGGGAACATGGACGGCCAGGTTTTCGTGTTCTTCATCCTGACCGTGGCGGCCGCCGAGTCGGCCATCGGTCTGGCCATCCTGGTGGTGTTGTTCCGCAATCGCTCGTCGATCAACGTGGACGAACTCGACACCCTCAAGGGCTGATGCGACGCCAGGAGAACAAGAACCATGTCTGAGCTTTCCCTCAACTCCCTGCTGGCGGTGCCCTTGGCGCCGCTGGTCGGATCGATCGTGGCGGGCCTGTTTGGCGGCTACATCGGTCGCCGACCTGCCCACCTCATCACCATCCTGGGTGTGCTGGTGTCCTTCATCATTTCGGCCATGACGCTGAAGGCCGTCGCCGTCGATGGCGCCACCTTCAACGCCACCGTCTACGAGTGGATGACCCTGGGCTCTCTCAAGATGGAAGTCGGCTTCATGGTCGACGGCCTGACCGCGATGATGATGTGCGTGGTGACCTTCGTGTCGCTGATGGTGCACATCTACACCATCGGCTACATGGAAGAAGACGACGGCTACCAGCGCTTCTTCTCGTACATCTCGCTGTTCACCTTCTCCATGTTGATGCTCGTGATGAGCAACAACCTGCTGCAGCTGTTCTTCGGCTGGGAAGCCGTGGGCCTGGTGTCGTACCTGCTGATCGGTTTCTGGTTCAAGAAGCCCACGGCCATCTTCGCCAACATGAAGGCCTTCCTGGTCAACCGCGTGGGTGACTTCGGCTTCATCCTGGGCATCGGCCTGCTGCTGGCCTACACCGGCACGCTCAACTACACCGAGCTGTTCGCCAAGGCCAATGACCTGACCGCCCTGAGCCTGCCCAAGACCGACTGGTCGCTGATCACGGTCATCTGCATCTGCTTGTTCATCGGTGCGATGGGCAAGTCGGCTCAGTTCCCACTGCACGTGTGGCTGCCAGACTCGATGGAAGGCCCGACCCCGATCTCCGCGCTGATCCACGCCGCCACCATGGTGACGGCCGGTATCTTCATGGTGACCCGCATGTCGCCGCTGTTCGAGCTGTCGGATGCCGCGCTGAACTTCATCCTGGTGATCGGCTCGATCACGGCGCTGTTCATGGGCTTTTTGGGCATCATCCAGAACGACATCAAGCGCGTGGTGGCTTACTCCACGCTGTCGCAGCTGGGTTACATGACCGTGGCCTTGGGCCTGTCGGCCTACAACGTGGCCGTCTTCCACCTGATGACGCACGCCTTCTTCAAGGCCCTGCTGTTCCTCGGTGCGGGCTCGGTCATCATCGGCATGCACCACGACCAGGACATCCGCAACATGGGTGGACTGTGGAAGCGCATGCCCATCACCTGGATCACCTCGCTGCTGGGCTCGCTGGCCCTGATCGGCACGCCGTTCTTCGCCGGTTTCTACTCGAAGGACTCGATCCTGATCGCGGTGGAGCACAGCCACCTGCCGGCCGCTGGTTTCGCCCAGTTCGCCGTCATGACCGGTGTCTTCGTGACCGCCTTCTACAGCTTCCGGATGTACTTCCTGGTCTTCCATGGCAAGGAGCGCTTCCACCACAAGCCCTTCCCGGGTGAGCACGACCACCATGACGACCATGGTGACGATCACCACCACGAGCCCCACGAGTCGCCTTGGGTCGTGACGGCACCGCTGCTGCTGCTGGCCATCCCCTCGGTCGTGATCGGCTTCCTGACCATCGAGCCCATGCTGTTCGGTGACTTCCTGAAGTCCGCCATCACGGTTGACGCGACCAAGCACCCGGCCATGGCCGAGCTGGCCCACCACTTCCACGGTGCCACCGCCATGGCGCTGCACGGCTTCCAGACGCTGCCGTTCTTCCTGGCGCTGGGTGGCGTGGTCACTGCTTACGTGTTCTACCTGGTGGCCCCGCAGATCCCGGCCTTCTTCGCGAAGGTGCTGCGCCCGCTCATCGTCATCGGCGAGAACAAGTACTTCCTGGACTGGTTCAACGAGAACGTCCTGGCCGCAGGCGCCCGCCTGCTGGGCCGTGGCTTCTGGAAGATCGGTGACGTCGCCCTGATCGACGGGCTGGTGGTCAATGGCTCGGCCAAGCTGGTCGGCCTGATCGGCTCGGTGGTCCGCCTGTTCCAGACCGGTTACCTCTATCACTACGCGCTGGTCATGATCCTGGGGGTGTTCGCCCTCATGACCTGGTTCGTGTTCATGCAACCCTGAGCACGAGGAAGCGCCCATGCAAACCATGTCCAACATCCTCTCTCTGGCCATCTGGGTCCCGGTGGCCTTCGGGCTGCTGCTGCTGGCCGCCGGTCGCCAGGACAACCCCGGTGCTGCGCGCTGGATTGCCCTGGTCGGCTCGATCGCCGGCTTCCTGGTCACCATCCCCCTGATGACCGACTTCGACACCACGACCGCAGCGATGCAGTTCGTCGAGAAGGCGCCCTGGATCGAGCGCTTCAACGTCATGTACCACCTGGGTGTCGATGGCATCTCCATGTGGTTCGTGCCGTTGACGGCCTTCATCACCGTCATCGTCGTGCTGGCCGGCTGGGAGGTCATCGAAGACCGCCCGCACCAGTACTTCGGCGCCTTCCTGATCCTGTCGGGCCTGATGATCGGCGTGTTCGCCGCGCTCGACGGCATGCTGTTCTACGTGTTCTTCGAAGCCACGCTGATCCCGATGTACATCATCATCGGCGTGTGGGGTGGCCCGCGTCGCGTGTACGCCGCCTTCAAGTTCTTCCTGTACACGCTGCTGGGCTCGCTGCTGATGCTGGTGGCCCTGATCTTCCTGTACTACAAGTCGGGTGGTTCGTTCAGCATCCTGGATTGGCACAAGCTGCCGCTGGGTGCCACGCCGCAGGCGCTGTTGTTTGGTGCCTTCTTCGCGGCTTTTGCCGTGAAGGTGCCGATGTTCCCGGTGCACACCTGGTTGCCCGACGTGCACGTCGAAGCACCGACCGGTGGCTCGGCCGTGCTGGCCGCCATCATGCTGAAGCTGGGTTGCTACGGTTTCCTGCGCTTCATGCTGCCGATCGTGCCTGACGCTTCGCACGAGTTCGCGCCGCTGGTGATCACCCTGTCGCTGATCGGTGTGATCTACATCGGCCTGGTGGCGATGGTGCAGGGTGACATGAAGAAGCTGGTGGCTTATTCGTCCATCGCGCACATGGGCTTCGTGACCCTGGGCTTCTTCATCTTCAACGAACTCGGCGTGGTCGGTGGCCTGGTCCAGATGATCGCCCACGGCTTCGTGTCGGGCGCCATGTTCCTGAGCATCGGCGTGCTGTACGACCGCGTGCACTCGCGTGAGATCGCCTCCTATGGTGGCGTGGTCAACACCATGCCCAAGTTCGCCGCCTTCGCGCTGCTGTTCTCGATGGCCAACTGCGGCTTGCCGGGCACCGCTGGTTTCGTGGGCGAATGGATGGTCATCCTGGGCGCGGTCCAGTACGACTTCCTGATCGGTGCCCTGGCTGCCACCGCCCTGATCTTCGGTGCTGCCTACACCTTGTGGATGTACAAGCGCGTCTACTTCGGTGACGTCACCAACGACGATGTGCGGGGTCTGAGCGACATCAACGCCCGCGAATTCCTGATCCTGGCCGTGCTGGCGGCCGCCGTGCTGTGGATGGGCATCCAGCCCAAGCCGTTCACCGACGTGATGCACGTCTCGGTGACCGAGCTGCTCAAGCACGTCGCTCAAAGCAAGCTGAACTGAAGGCCGAAACAACATGACTGACCTGAACTGGCTCGCGGTGACCCCCGAGATCGTCCTGCTGGGCATGGCCTGCCTGGTGGCGTTGTTGGACCTGTTCGTCACTTGTCCTCAACGCCGTCCCACCTATTACCTCACCCTGGCTTCGCTGGCCGTGGTGGCCGCCTTGCACCTCGTCGAGATCGACAACGGTGCCACGGCCTATGCCATGCAGAAGATGGTCGTGATCGACCCGATGGGTCACCTGCTGGCCCTGTGCGCCACGCTGGCCACCATGGGCAGCCTGGTCTACGCCCAGGTGTACGCCGGCCCGCGGGACCTGGCCAAGGGTGAGCTCTACACCCTGAGCATGTTCTCGCTGCTGGGCATCAGCATCATGATCATGGGCAACAACTTCCTGACCATCTACCTGGGTCTGGAGTTGATGTCCCTGTCGCTGTATGCGCTGGTGGCCCTGCGCCGCGATCACGCGCAGTCGACCGAGGCGGCCATGAAGTACTTCGTGTTGGGCGCCCTGGCCTCTGGCTTCCTGCTGTACGGCCTGTCGATGATGTACGGCGCCACCGGCTCGCTCGACATCGCCGAGGTTTACCAGGCCACCCTGGCAGGTGACCTGAACAAGCAGGTGCTGGCTTTCGGTCTGGTGTTCATCGTCTCCGGTCTGGCCTTCAAGCTGGGGGTGGTGCCTTTCCACATGTGGGTGCCTGACGTGTACCAAGGCGCCCCGACGGCCGCCACGCTGCTGATCGCCGGTGCGCCCAAGCTGGCGGCTTTCGCCATCACCATGCGCATCCTGGTCGAAGGCCTCATCAACCTGGCCACCGACTGGCAGCAGATGATGATGATCCTGGCCGTGGCCTCGATGACACTGGGCAACCTCGCCGCCATCGCGCAGACCAACCTCAAGCGCATGCTGGCTTACTCGGGCATCGCGCAGCTGGGCTTCATGCTGCTGGGTTTCGTGCCCACCGTGATCGCTGGCAACACGGTGTCGGCCAGCAATGGTTATGGCTCGTCGCTGTTCTACGTGCTCACCTATGTGCTGACCACGCTGGGCACATTCGGTCTGATCATGGTCCTGTCCCGCCCTGGCTTCGAGTCGGAGCAGGTCTCTGACCTGGCGGGTCTGGCCAAGCGCAGCCCGGTGCTGGCCGCTGTCATGCTGGTGTTCATGTTCTCGCTGGCCGGCATCCCGCCGACCGTGGGCTTCTATGCCAAGCTGGCCGTGCTGCAGTCGCTGATCACCACCAACTCGCCGCTGCTGCTGCAGCTGTCGATCGTGGCGGTGCTGCTGTCGCTGGTGGGCGCGTTCTACTACCTGCGCGTCGTCAAGGTCATGTACTTTGACGAGCCGGTGCAGACGGAAACCGTGGCCGAAGGCTCGGGCGCTCGCCTGCTGCTGTCGGCCAACGCGCTGGCCGTGCTCGTGCTGGGCATCCTGCCGAGCGGCCTGCTGTCGCTGTGCGCTCGCGCCATCACCCAGTCGCTGGCCGGTTGATGGACAGGCAGCTTCGCCAAGGGGGCCCGGCATGACGGGCCTGGTCCCCTCCTGGGCCGTCGTCACCGTGCTGCTGGCCGCGTTGATCGCGGCCAATTTGCCTTTTGTGAACGAGCGTTTGTTCGTCTTCGGGCCGCGCCGAGAGCCCAAGACGGTGGCCTGGCGGGTGCTGGAGTTGCTGGCCTATGGCACGCTGATTGCGCTGCTCGGTCGTGCGCTGGAAACCCACCTCGGCCGCGCCAGCGTGGTGCGCTGGGAGTTCGTGGCCGTTTGGCTGTGCGTGTTCCTCACGCTGGCCTTTCCGGGCTTCGTCTGGCGTTACCTGCGCAAGCACTGAACCATGCACGAGGTGGCAGCCGATCACTGCCAGACTGACACCCATGAACCAGGACGACGACGCCCACCTGACAGAGCACACGCTGAGTTCGACACGGGCGTATGAAGGCTCCTTCATCCGTGTGCAGCGCGACGAAGTGCGCTTGCCCGATGGCAAGCAGGCAACCCGCGAGTATGTGCTGCACCCGGGGGCGGTGATGATCGTGGCGGTGCTGCCGGATGGGCGCCTGGTGCTTGAGCGCCAATACCGCCACCCGGTCAAGCGCGTCATGATCGAGTTCCCCGCAGGCAAGCTGGACCCGGGCGAAGGTGGGCTGCGTTGCGCGCAGCGCGAGTTGCTCGAAGAGACGGGCTACACCGCGACCCGTTGGGCGCGTGCTGGCGTGATGCACCCGGTCATCGGGTATGCCGACGAATTCATCGAAATCTGGTTCGCCCAGGGCCTGAAGGCAGGGGAGCGTCAACTCGACGAGGGAGAGTTCCTCGACGTGTTCGCTGCCAGCCAGCAGGAACTCGAGGCCTGGGTTCGAGACGGCGAGTTGACCGACGTGAAAACCATCGTCGGCATGATGTGGCTGCAGAAGTGGCGCGGCGGTGACTGGCCCCTGCAATGGGTCGAGGCCTGAATCTCCGCCAGTTGTGGCGACCTGATGTCGGCGACGTGCCGAAGCGATCAACATGCTGGTAGTTGACCTCCATTGCGAACATGGTCACCTCTTCGAGGGCTGGTTTGCCTCGGCCGATGACCTGGCATCTCAACAGGCGCGTGGGCTCGTGAGTTGCCCGGTGTGTGCTTCGACCGAGGTGGTGCGCCGTCCGTCCGCCGTGCGGCTCAACGTGTCGGCGCTCAAGGCCGAGAAAGCGGGGGCACAAACTTCGGTGGCCGGCAAGCCCGTGCACCCGTCGGGGCATGTGCCATCCGGACGGGGCGAGGGGGCGCAAACGGTTGGCGCACAGCACCGAGTGCCACCGACTCCTGCCTTGCAGACACGGACCGCTGCGGTGGACAGCGAACCAGGCGTGCCCGACGTCGAGGTGCTCCAAGCGATGTACTTGAAAGCGGTCCGGCACGTGCTTGAGCACACCGAAGACGTGGGCGAGGGCTTTGTCAAAGAGGTGCGCAACATCCACCGAGGCGATGCCCCGCAACGAGCCCTGCGAGGGCAAGCCGATCAGGACGAGGTCGCCGAGCTGAAGGAAGAGGGCATCGACGTGATGTCGCTGGCCATTCCGGAGTCGCTCAAGGGGCCTTTGCAGTGAAGGCGCGACCGTCGGCGCGGCTCGACAGCCGCTGAGCCCACGCTCGGGCTCCGGCTCCGGCTCCAATCAGGCTGAGGGGGTGTCCTCGTTTGTGGCGGGCAAGATCCGCCCCGGGTTCAGCACCCCCTTGGGGTCCAGCGCCAGCTTGATGGCCTGCATCGCCCCCAGGGCTGCCGGGGGATGACGCCTGGCCAGCTCGTGCTTTCGCAACTCGCCAATGCCGTGCTCCGCCGAGATCGTTCCGCCGAGGGCCTGCACCGTGTCGAACACCAGCGTGTTGGCGGCGAGCTCGAACGCTTCGAAGGCGTCTCCGTCGGCAAACTCTGCCGGGGGCTGGACGTTGAAATGCAGGTTGCCATCGCCCAGGTGACCAAAGCAGACCACCGCCGATTCCGGCCAGCGCTGGCGCAATGCAACACCGACCTTGTCGATGAACTCGGGGACGTGCGAGGTTGGCATGCCGATGTCGTGCTTGACCATGCGACCGGCGATTTTCTCGGCCATGGGGATGGCCTCGCGCAATCGCCACATGGCCGCGCGCTGCGACAGCGATTGGGCCAGGCAGGGGCTGGCGCCTTCGCGCCCACCCGATTCCATGGCCTCAGCCGTTGCGCTGCCGGCCTCGAGCAGAACGCCGGCCAGGCGCTCCTGCGCATCGTCGTCGGAGCGCGGGCTCACGGCTTCTAGTAAAAGCCACCAGGGGCTGTGGTCACCCTGGGCCTGCAGGGATGTGGCGGTGGGCAAGCCCAGGCCACCCAGCGCCTTCACCACGTCGGGCAGGTGGGTGTGCACCAGCGAGAGCGGCATCGGGGCCATCAGTTCACAGGCGGTGAGCCCGGCATCCAGGGCCTGGCGAGCCCGGCGCAACAGGCTGACCGCTGCGGCTGGGTTGGCACAGGGAACCAGGGCGGTGGCACGGCCCTTGGGAGCCGGGTAGAGACGCAAGCTGGCTGCCGTGATGATGCCCAGCGTGCCCTCGCTGCCGATCAGCAGGTGGCGCAGGTCGTAGCCGGTGTTGTCCTTGCGCAGGCCTTTGAGCAGGGTCCAGACCTCGCCTAGCGCCGTGACCACCTCCAGGCCCAGGCACAGCTCGCGTGCGGTGCCGTAGCGCAGCACCTGCGTGCCGCCTGCGTTGGTGGCCAGCACACCGCCGAGTGTGCAAGTGCCCTCCGAAGCGAGGCTGAGCGGAAACAGCAAGCCCGCGAGGGACGCAGCCTGCTGGACCTCGGCAAGGGTGCAGCCCGCCTGCGCCGTCATCGAGAGGTTGTCTTCGTCCACCGACAGCACCTGGTTCAGGCGCCGCAGGCTGAGCACGACCTGCTCGCCACCGGCGTCGGGCACCGAGCCGCCAACCAGGCTGGTGTTGCCGCCCTGGGGCACGATGCTCGCGCCATGGGCGGCGCACAGCCTGACGGTGGTGGCCACGCCGGCTGTGTCG
>NZ_DCXA01000311.1:2203-6267 GCF_002328915.1 Aquabacterium sp. UBA2148 | reverse complement strand
GGCTGACCACCGCGAGTGCGCTGCCATGGTAGCGGCCACGCCAGTCCTGCAGGTGCTCGGTCAGGGGTTGGCCGGCGTGGGGCTCGCGCACGGCCTGCTCGCCCAGTGCCGCTCGCAGGGCGCGCAACAGCTCGGCGTGACTGGAGGAGGGCATCAGGCCGGGTCCTTCGGGGGCTGGCCCTTCTTGCTCTTGGGCGGCAGCACCTTCAGCCGCTGACGCACGTACACCGCGCAGCCGATGAACAGGGCGGTGCTCAAGGCCACCTCGATGCCGGCCAGCCACTGCGATGTGCCCCGGTCACTCGCCGCCCTCACCACACCTTCGGTGAAATAAAGCCAGATCAGCAGCGACATCCAGCGGTAAGTGTAGAGGCGGTGGCGCAGCATGCCGGCCAGGGCCAAGGTCAGGGGCAGGGCTTTCCAGGCCAGCACACCGGTGCCGCCGGGCAGCGGCGCGAGCCACAGCTCCCACGCCACGCACAGGCCGATCAGGGCCACCAGCGCGGCCACACAAGCGGCGCGCAGGCGCTGGATCAGGGCCAGTCGCTCAGGCGTGTGCTGACCCAGGATGGGGTCGTCCAGGGCGACATCGCTGTCGAGGGGGGGCGTCAGGGGCATGGTGGGGTGAGGCTGCGAGGCGTGGCGCGGGCGCGCGTGGCCGGGCTGGCAGTGTACAGACGCTGGCATCATAGCCAGCATGACTTCCAAGAGGCCCCTCCTGGCTCGCGCATCGCAGCGCTGGCACCTCCTTGTCGAGACCCTTCGCACCTGGCCCTGGCGCCAGACCTGGGACACATTGAGGCAGCGTTTTCGAGAAGACCGGCTGGGCGTGACCGCCAGCAGCCTGACCTTCACCACCACCATCGCCCTGGTGCCCTTGTTCACGGTGATGCTGGCGCTGTTCAGTGCCTTCCCGGTGTTCGGTCGCTTTCGCAAGGCGCTGGAGCAGCAGGTGCTGGCCGGCATCCTGCCTGACGTGATTGCCAAGCAGGTGGTGCTGTCGCTGACCAAATTCGCTGCCAAGGCCAGCCAGCTCGGCGTGCTGGGCTTGATCGGCCTGGGCGTGGCAGCCATGGCCCTGATGCTGACCATCGACCGCACGCTCAATGGCATCTGGCGCGTGCGCAGCTCCAGGCCGATCGCGCAAAGGGTGTTGGTTTACTGGGCGGCCCTGACGCTGGGGCCGCTGCTGCTGGGCGGCAGCCTGTCGTTCACGTCGTACGTGCTGTCTGCGTCGCGCGGACTGGTGGGCGAGTTGCCCGGCGGGGTCGGCTTCCTGCTGTCGTTGATCCTGTTCGTGCTGCAGACGGCGGGTTTTGCGGCGCTCTACAAGTACGTGCCGAACACCTTCGTGCGCACCGAGCACGCCTGGGGTGGCGCGATCTTCGCGTCCCTGGGGCTGGAGCTGGCGCAGAGGGGGCTGGCGCTTTACCTGGCCAAGGTGCCTGCGTACTCGACCATTTATGGCGCCTTCGCGGCCGTGCCCATCTGCCTGATCTGGATCTACCTGAGCTGGCTGATCGTGCTCATGGGGGCGGTGGTGGCGGCCTACACGCCCAGCTTGCTGTCGCAGGTCAAGCGTTGGCCCGATGCGCCCGGGCTGCAGTTTTCGCTGGCGCTGGCCATCCTCAAGGCGTTGGCAGTGATGCAGCACAGCGAGCGCAAGGGCCTGTCAACGGTGGGACTGGCGCAGCACCTGCGCACCGACCCGCTGCAGATCGAGCCGCTGCTGGAGGCGCTCAAGGCCCTGGACTGGATCGCTGAACTCAATGAGCCTGAGGGCGAGCGGGGCGCGCGCTACGTGCTGCTGTGCGACCCGGACCACACCCGCGTGGGGCCGCTGGTCGAGCGCCTGCTGCTCAAGCAAGACCAGCTGGCGCAGGGTTTCTGGCGCGAAGCGGCGCTGGAACGCCTCACACTGCGTCAGGTCATGAGCTGAGATGAGCTTTTTCTGGCAGGATCAGGGTCATCCCGCTGGTCACTTTGGCGCAGGTCTGTCGCAATCAAGGTGACACCCCTTGCGGGCCGGCACCACCCGGCATCGCGACCATGTGCAACCCACTGTGAGACCCCACCGAGGAGACACATCCATGAAAGTCAGCGACATCCTGCGCGTCAAGGGCAGCACCTTGTTCACCGTTCAGCCCGAACAGCCGCTGGCCGAAGCCGCCCAGACCATGTCCGAACACGACATCGGCTCCCTCGTGGTGATGGACCACGGTGACCTGGCCGGCATGCTCACCTTCCGCGAGGTCATCCGTGGGGCGGTCAAAAATGGCGGCAGCTTCGGCTCGCTGGTGGTGCGCACCGTGATGGACGACCACCCCCTGACCTGCACCCCCGAGACCGACATCGACGAAGTCCGCCGCATGATGCTCAGCCGCCACGCGCGCTACATGCCGGTCATGACCCAGCGCACGCTGATGGGTGTGATCTCGTTCTACGACGTGGCCAAGGCGGTGGTCGATGGCCAGGACTTCGAGAACCGCATGCTCAAGGCCTACATCCGCGACTGGCCGGTCGAAGAGAACGCCGGGGGCGAACGCCAGGCGCTGCTCTGAGTCGTTTTTCACCCGATGTGCATGCAACGCCCGGTTTTCGTCCGGGCGTTTTTCGTTGCCGCCATGAACTTTCCCGCATGGGGGACAATACGCTTTTGCGTCATTGATTGATCTGGATCCCGCGTCATGGCTGGCAGCACCATTGGTCTTTTGTTCACCGTCACCAACTTCGGCGAGTCGCACGGCCCGGCCATCGGCTGCGTCATCGACGGCTGCCCCCCGGGCATGGTCCTGTCCGAAGCCGACATCCAGCCTGACCTGGACCGCCGCCGCCCCGGCACCTCGCGCCACGTCACCCAGCGCAACGAGCCCGATGCCGTCGAGATCCTGTCCGGCGTCTACGAGGGCAAGACCACGGGAGCACCGATTGCCCTGCTGATCCGCAACACCGACCAGCGCAGCAAGGACTACGGCAACATCCTGCAGACCTTCCGTCCGGGCCACGCCGACTACACGTATTGGCACAAGTACGGCATCCGCGACCCGCGCGGCGGTGGGCGTTCGTCGGCCCGCCTGACCGCGCCCATGGTGGCCGCTGGAGCCGTGGCCAAGAAGTGGTTGAAGGAACAGTTCGGCACCGACATCCGCGCCTGCATGACGCAACTGGGCACCGTGCCGATTGCCTTCGAGGGCTGGGAGCACGTGCCCAACAACCCGTTCTTTGCGCCCAACACCAGCCAGATCGAGCAGCTCGAGGCCTACATGGACGAGTTGCGCAAGGACGGGGACTCGTGTGGCGCCAAGCTCATCGTCGAGGCTTCGGGCATGCCGGTGGGCCTGGGCGATCCGTTGTTCGACAAGCTCGATGCCGACATCGCGTACGCCATGATGGGCATCAACGCCGTCAAGGGCGTCGAGATTGGCGCGGGCTTCGAGAGCGTCTCGCAGCGTGGCACCGTGCACGGCGACGAGCTCTACCCAGATGGTTTTGCCAGCAACCACGCGGGTGGCGTGCTGGGTGGCATCTCCACCGGGCAAGACCTGCGCGTGGCCATCGCCATCAAGCCGACCAGCTCGATCCGCTCGCCGCGCCAGTCCATCGACCTGAGCGGCCAGCCCGCCACGGTCGAGACCTTCGGGCGCCACGACCCCTGCGTGGGCATCCGCGCCACGCCGATCGCCGAGGCCATGCTGGCGCTGGTGCTGATCGACCACGCGCTGCGCCACCGTGCGCAATGCGGTGACGTCGAGGTCAGCACGCCCGAGATCCCGGCTTCGCGCGGGTGAATGACGCGACGAACGACGAACACCCTGCCTTGGTGGCGCCATGAAAAAGGGACCCGTTTGGGTCCCTTTGTGTTTTCAGCGGCTCGCGGTCAGTTGAGTTCGCGAGCGCCCTCGGGGCGCTCGATCAATTCCACCTTGTAGCCATCCGGATCGGTGATGAAGGCGATCACGGTGTTGCCGCCCTTGACTGGTCCAGCCTCGCGCGTGACGGCGCCGCCGAGGGCCTGAGCCTTCTCGCGCACCGCGTCGCACACGGCCTTGGCGTCGTCCACGCCG
>NZ_DCXA01000311.1:0-2130 GCF_002328915.1 Aquabacterium sp. UBA2148 | reverse complement strand
GGTCGTCCACGCCGATGGCGATGTGGCCGTAGGCCGTGCCCAGTTCGTACTGCTCGACGCCGTGGTTGTAGGTCAACTCGATCTCGGCGTGCTCGGGGTTGCGCCCATAACCCAGGAAGGCCAGTGTGTACTGCTGCTCCGGGCGCTCGGTGGTGCGCAGCAATTGCATGCCCAGCACCTGGGTGTAGAAGTCGATGGAGCGCTGGAGGTTGCCAACGCGCAGCATGGTGTGAAGGAGGCGCATGGTGAGGTGCTTGCCAAGCCGTGGTGTCAAACACCGGAGTTTGCCGCAAGGGGCCCCAGGCTTGCTGCACTGGGGCCTTGTGCATCAGTGTGTCACGCCGCGCTGGGCGTGCTCAGCTTGACGTCAATCCAGCCCCGAACGCTGTTGATCAGCGCCAAACCTTGGGCGCGCGCCAGGTCCGATCGGGTCAGCACCCGCTCGTGCAAGGCGCCTTGAGCCAGCAGCTCCGAGCGCATCACGCCGGGCAGCAGCCCGCACGACAGGGGAGGGGTCCACCAGGTGTCATCGAGCTTCAGCGCCAGGTTGCCGATGGTGAACTCCGTGAGTTCGTCGTTCGCGTTGAACAACAGGGTGTCGAAGCAGCCTGCCGGCGGCGCGAAGCGGTCGTAGGCCTGCCTCCGAGTGGTCTTGTGCCGGATGAAGTCGTCAGCCTGAGGCATGGGCTCGGTGGCCAGGGCCACGCGCGGCGTTGAGGAAGGTGGAGGCGCCAGCGGGGCTGCTTCGGTGTGCACGCCGCCATCGGCGGCCACCAGCAGCCGCACTTTGAAGACACCGCTGGGGTGCGTTGCTGCTTGAAGGGCCAGTGCTTCGCTGACGTCGTTGTCGTTCAGCCGGTGGCCGAAGTGTGCGGCGGCGGCGCGCAGGCGGGCCAGATGGGCATCCGGGCGCAGCAGTCGCCCGTCTTCCAGTCGCATCGACTCGAGCAGCTCGAAAGGCTGGCTCGCACGCTCGAGGAAGCCGCGCTTGACCTGCCATTCGCGCCATTCCCCGTCGGCGCTCGCATCCAGCGTGATGCCGCTGCCGATGCCGCAGTGTGCCGTCCATGGGGCGGGTGGCGGGGGTGTGTGCAGCACCACGGTGCGGATGGGCACGTTGAAGGTCACGCGACCGCCTGGGCTCATCAGGCCCACAGCGCCGCAGTAGACGCCGCGCGGCCCGCTTTCCAGCCGCGCGATGTGGTGCATGGCCTGGCGTTTGGGGGCGCCGGTCACCGAGCCGCAAGGGAACAGCGCCGCGAAAGCCTGGCTCAGCTTCAGGCCAGCGCGCGATCGCGCTGTCACGGTCGAGGTCATCTGCCAGACGGTGGGCAGCGCCTGCAGGTCGAACAAGGATGGCACCTGCACGCTGCCGACCTCGGCGATGCGCGAGAGGTCGTTGCGCAACAGGTCGACGATCATCAGGTTCTCGGCGCGCTCTTTCGGGCTGATGCGCAGGTGGTCGGCCGCCGCCTGATCGGACTGCGGGTCGCTGCCGCGTGCGGCCGTGCCTTTCATCGGACGGGTGGTGATCACCTCGCCGTCCCAGTCGAAGAAGAGTTCGGGGGAGACGCTGAGCACGACGCCCGGGCTGCGACTGGCTGCCCGAGCGTCGAGCATCAGACCGTAGCCTTCGGGCTGACTGCGGCGCAGGGCATCGAAATAGGGTTCGATGGCTGCCGGGCCGCCCTCGAAGGGGCAGCGCAGGCGACTGGTCAGGTTCACCTGGTAGACCTCACCGGCCTGGATCAGGTCGCGGATGCGGTCGATGCGGCTGGCCGCCTCTGATTCGGTGAAGTCGGATGACCAGTCGCTGGCAGACCAGCTGTTTGCGACCGAAGGCGACCGGCTGGCGTGTGAACCAGCCGCGGCCACTGCGGCAGCGTGAGTTTGACTTGCCTGCAACTGGACCTGCTCGGGCTCAAAAACCGCCCACAGGGCATACGGTTGCCCTGGCGGCAAGGCCTTGACGGGCAGGCAGACATCGAGCCCTGGCGCAGCTTCGTAGGCCACCCAGCCCACCAGCCAGTGCCCGTTGCGGGCCAGTTCGTGGGCGGCGTCCAGCAGGCCCGGAACCTGGCTGGGGTCGTGCGCGACCAGCCAGCGCAGGGGCTGGTGCAAGGTCAGCTG
>NZ_DCXA01000240.1:0-4327 GCF_002328915.1 Aquabacterium sp. UBA2148 | reverse complement strand
GTTCGGGCAGAAGACGGGGCGCGGCTGGTACGTGTACGAAGCCGGTTCACGCACGGGGACTGCGAACCCTGACGTCGCGCTGATCATTGACGAAGAGCGTCGCCAGGCCGGCGTCACGCCCCGCACCTTCACGCGCGAAGAGCTGGCGCGCCGCTACCTTGCAGCCATGGTCAACGAAGGAGCCAAGGTCGTCGACGAGGGCATCGCCTTGCGTCCGCTGGACGTGGATGTCACGCTGGCGCACGGCTACGGTTTCCCGCGCAGCAAGGGCGGGCCGATGTGGCACGCCGACCAGGTGGGCCTGGCGAAGATCCTGGCGGACATCCGCGAGTTCACTCAGGCCGATGCGCTGTTCTGGCAACCGTCGGCCTTGCTGGAGAGGCTGGTGGCCGAGGGCCTCGGATTCGATTCGCTGAACAGCGGTTGAACTCGCCGACAGCATCGACCGCCACCAGGGCCCGCCAGCCCTCCCGACATCCGAACACCTCAAACACGAGGCCACCATGCACCCCTCTCAACACAGCCGCGAAGCGGTGATCGTCTCGACCGCCCGCACACCGCTGACCAAGTCGCACCGAGGTGAACTCAACATCACACCTGGGCCCACGCTGGCGTCGCTCGCGGTGAAAGCTGCGCTCGAACGTGCGGGCATCGACCCTGGGTTGATCGAGGACTGCATCCTCGGCTGCGGCTACCCGGAAGGCACCACGGGCCGCAACATCGCGCGGCAAAGCATCGTGCGCAGCGAACTGCCGCTGAGCATCGCGGGCACCACCGTGAACCGCTTCTGCGCCTCGGGCCTGCAGGCCATCGCGATGGCGGCCGGGCGCATCGTGGTCGAAGGCGCACCGGCCATGATCGCGGGGGGCATCGAGAGCATCTCGGGCATCCGCACGCGCGAAGACGGCAACTCGGGGCTCGACCCGTGGATCGTCGAACACAAGCCCGCGCTGTACATGGCCATGATCGAAACCGCCGACATCGTGGCGCAGCGTCATGGCATTTCGCGCGAAGCGCAGGACCGCTTCTCGGTGGAGAGCCAGCGCAAGACGGCCGAAGCGCAGGAAGCCGGCCGCTACCGCGACGAGATCGTGCCCATCGCGACCACCATGGCCGTGCAAGACAAAGTCACCAAGGAGGTGACGCACCAGCAGGCCACGATCGACCATGACACCTGCAACCGCCCCGGCACCACGTACGAGGCGCTGGCCAAGCTGGAGCCGGTTCGCGGGGCCGATCAGTTCATCACTGCGGGCAACGCATCGCAGCTGTCCGACGGCGCCTCGGCCTGCGTGTTGATGGAGCGCCGTGAAGCCGAGCGCCTGGGGCTGCAGCCACTGGGCGCCTTCCGTGGCCTGGCGGTGGCGGGTTGCGAGCCCGACGAGATGGGCATCGGGCCGGTGTTCGCGGTGCCCAAGCTGCTGGCGCGGCACGGGCTGAAGGTCGACGACATCGACCTGTGGGAGCTGAACGAGGCATTTGCCTCGCAGTCGATCTACTGCCAACAAAAGCTCGGCATCCCGGATGAGCGCTTGAACGTGAATGGCGGCGCCATCTCGATCGGGCACCCGTTTGGCATGACGGGCGCGCGGCTGGTGGGCACGGTGCTGCTCGAAGGTCGGCGCCGCAAGGCGAAGGACCCCAGCGTGAAGTGGGCCGTGGTGACGATGTGCATCGCCGGTGGCATGGGCGCGGCCGGGCTGTTCGAAATTTTTTGAAGGAGACTCGCCATGGACCTGAGTTTCACTCCCGATGAACGGGCCTTCCGCGAAGAGGTGCGCGCCTTCCTGCGCGAGAAGGTGCCCGCCGAGTTGACCGACAAGGTGCGCGAAGGCCGCCACCTGAGCAAGGCCGACCACGAGCGCTGGCACGCCATCCTGAATGCACGCGGCTGGCTGGCCAACCACTGGCCGCGCGAATGGGGCGGCACCGGTTGGAGCGCCGTGCAGAAGTTCATCTTCGACAACGAGTGCGCGCTGGCGCACTGCCCGCGCACCGTGCCATTCGGCGTGAACATGCTGGGCCCTGTGCTCATCAAGTACGGCAGCGAGGCACAAAAGCGCCATTGGTTGCCGCGCATCTTGAGCGGCGAGGACTGGTGGTGCCAGGGCTACTCCGAACCCGGCGCGGGGTCGGACCTGGCCTCAGTCAAGACCACGGCGGTCAAAGACGCAACGGGCGAGTCCTATGTCGTCAACGGCCAGAAGACCTGGACCACGCTGGGCCACCACGCCGACATGATCTTCTGCCTGGTGCGCACGAACAAGGAGGCCAAGAAGCAGGAAGGCATCAGCTTCCTGCTGATCGACATGGCCACGCCCGGCGTGGAGGTGCGGCCCATCATCACACTCGACGGCGAGCACGAGGTCAACGAGGTCTTCTTCACCGACGTGAAGGTGCCCGTGGCCAACCTGGTGGGCGAAGAGCACAAAGGCTGGACCTGCGCCAAGTTCCTGCTGACCTACGAGCGCACCAACATCGCGGGCGTGGGCTTCTCGGTGGCGGCGCTGGAGCGGCTGAAGTCGGTCGCGCAGCGAGTCAAGAAGAACGGCAGGCCCCTGGCCGACGACCCCTTGTTCGCAGCCCGCATGGCGCACGTCGAGATCGAGCTGGAGAACATGAAGACCACCAACCTGCGCGTGATCGCAGCGGTGGCGGGCGGCGGCGCCCCCGGTGCGGAAAGCTCGATGCTCAAGATCAAGGGCACGGTGATCAGGCAGGAGCTGAACGCGCTGTTGCGCCGAGCCATGGGCCCTCACGCGCTGGCTTTCATCGAAGAAGGCGAGGCCGGACCGGCTGGCGCGCAACCCGAGGCGCTGCACGCCACGCCCCAGTACTTCAACAACCGCAAGCTGTCGATCTTCGGCGGCTCCAACGAGATCCAGAAGAACATCATCGCCAAGATGATCCTGGGCCTGTGAGGACGCGAACATGAACTTCCAACACACCGAAGACCGCCGCATGCTGGCGGACACGCTCAGCCGCTTCATCAGCGAGCAGATGGGTTTCGAGGCCCGCATGGCCACCGTCAAGCAATCGACAGGCTTTGACCGCCGCGCCTGGCAACAGCTGTGCGACGTGGGTGCCGCGGGCGCGCTGTTCACCGAGGCCGATGGTGGCTATGGCGGGCAGGGCTTCGACATCGCCGTGGTGTTCGAGGCCATCGGGCGCGGCCTGGCGCTCACGCCCGCCTTGCCGGTTCTGCTGGCCGGCAGCGCCGTGGCCCATGCGGGCAACGCCGAGCAGAAAGCCTTGCTGGGCAGCCTGATCGACGGCAGCCAGGTCGCCACGCTGGCGCATGAAGAGCCTTGCGCCTTCCATGACATCCGACATGTGACCACGCAGGCCGATCGCAATGCCGATGGCTGGCTGCTGCAAGGCCGCAAGACGGCGGTGCCGCTGGGCGACCAGGCCGACTGGCTGGTGGTATCGGCGCGTGTGTCGGGCGAGGTGGATTCGGCCGATGGCATCGCGCTGTTCATCGTGCCGACCAAAGCCCCGGGCCTCACGCTCAGGGGCTTTGCCGCGCACGATGGCGGCCGCACCGCCGACGTCACGCTCGACCAGGTGAGCCTGCCGGCCTCGGTCCTGCTGGGCGAAGCGGGCACCGGCCACGCCACGCTGGAGCACGCGATCGGGCAAGGCATCCTGGCCCTGTGCGCCGAAAGCCTGGGCTCGATGGAGGCCGCCAAGCGCATGACCATCGAGTATCTGCAGACGCGCAAGCAGTTCGGCGTGCCCATCGGCAGCTTCCAGGCCCTGCAGCACCGCATGGCCGACGTGCTGCTGGAGGTCGAGCAGGCGCGCTCGGCGGTCATCAACGCGGCGGCGGCTTTGGGCAGTGATCGCATCGCCCGTGAGCGAGCGCTGTCGGCGGCCAAGGTCAGCATCGGGCGCATCGGCACGCTGGTGGCGCAAGAGGCGATTCAGTTGCACGGCGGCATCGGCATGACGTGGGAGCTGGCGCTGGCCCACCACGCCAAGCGCCTGATCCTCATCGACCACCAGCTGGGCGACGAAGACCACCACCTGGCGCGCTTCATCGAACTGGGCCGCGCGGCCTGATCCACGTCACCACCCGCAGCGCACGTAACATCGCCGCCATGTCAGACCGCCACCTCAAGCACTGGCCCAGCGGCGTGCCCCGCTCGCTGGACTTTCCGCAGACGCACCTGTGGGCCAACGTCGCGGCCTCGGCCGAGCGCCACCCCGACAAGCCCTGCCTCGTGTTCTACGACAGCGTCGTCACGCACGGGCAGTTCAGGCAGCAGACCGAATGGCTGGCCGGCTGGCTGCAACAGGTGGCGGGCGTGCAGCGCGGCGACCG
>NZ_DCXA01000242.1:1127-6695 GCF_002328915.1 Aquabacterium sp. UBA2148 | reverse complement strand
CGGTGGCTGAACGGGGGCAGGCAGGTCGGCACTGGATTGCGCCAGGCGAGCCACGGTGGCGGCATCCAGTCCCAGCGACGCGGCGAGTTCGCGGGCTTTGTCGGCGCGGCCTTCGCGCAGCGTCAGCAACACGAGGTTGCGGGCGGCTCGGGCATCGCCGGGTGCGAGCTCCAGCACGGTGAGGAATTCGAAGCGGGCGTCGTCGTGGCGTTGGGCCAGCAGCAGGGCGTAGCCGAGGTCGTTGCGCACGCGGGCGTCGGTGGGCTGCAGGTTGCGGGCGCGCTCCAGCGACGCGATGCTGTCGGTTGACTGGCCACGCTGGGCTTGCAGCAACCCGAGTCCATGCCAGGCTCGCCCTTGCAGGCAGCCGCCTAGCAGGCTTCGGTAAAGGGTCTCGGCCTGCGCAGGTCTGTCGATGCGCCGCAGCGCGTCGGCGCGGGCCAGGTCCACCTGCGGCGGGCGCACCCCTTGTGCTGCGAGCGCGTCGAGCTGGGCCAGCGCCGCGTAGGGCTTGCCCTCGCGCAGCAGCTGTTCGATGCCGGCCAGGCGGGTGTTGTCGGTCGGGTTGAGGTCGCTGCCACAGGCGCCGTCTGCATGGGTGCCCGCAGGCGTGACAGGGGGCAGCGCGCATGCGGTGAGGCTGCCCATGAGCAGCGCCGAGCCAAGCAGCTTGCGCAGGCGCGTCGTCGAGGGATGCAGGAGTGGGGCGCTCATGACATCCTCTTGAGGGCGTTGATCAGCGCCAGGAAGCCAGGGCCAGCCAGGAACAGCAGCAGGGCCGGGAACATGAACAGCATCATCACGATGCTGAGCTTGGCCGACATCTTGCCCACCTTGTCGCGCAGGCTGGTCATGCGCCGCTCTTCCATCATCTTGACGTAGCGCATCAGCGATTCGCGCAGGTTGCCGCCGTAGCGTGCGGCCTGCTTGAGCATGGCAACGGTTTCCGTCAGCTCGTCGACTTCGAGGCGGCGGGCCAGCTCTTCGAGCGCATCACCGCGCTCCTGGCCGTGTTGGATGCGCTGCAGCACCCAGGCGAATTCGTCGGCCAGGTTGGGCGTGACCTGGCGGCCCTGTTCGCTGATGGCTTTGAGCGTGTGTTCCAGAGACAGTCCCGCGTCAAAGAGCAGTCGCATCAGGTTGAGTGCCACCGGCATCTCTTCGCGGATGGCCAGCCTGCGTCGCTCGGCCAGGTTGCGCAAGATGGCGCGTGGGGCGATGTAGCCCACGGTCAGGCCAGCAAAGGCGGAGTGGAACATGGGCCAGCCCTTGGCCGACCCGATCAAGGCGCTCAGCACGGCCAGCACCAGCGGGGCCACCCACAGCGAGGTGTAGACGCGCGAGCGAAGTGCGTCGTCCATCAGCGCAGCCTGGCGAATCAGCAGCTCGATCTCCTGCATGTCCGAGCCCGGCAAGCGCTCGAGCATGCGGCGAAAGCGCCGAGTCAGTCGGGCCATGCCGCTCACGCGGCGCTGTTGCAGCCAGGCGCTTTCGTCGTCGGCTTCGAGCACCTCGTTGAAGCGCTTCTCGGCCTCGGGCACCGTGCCTTCGTCGCGCGTGAGGGTCAGCAGCACCCATGCCAGGGCCAGGAGCATCGCCGCGAGCAACCACCAGATCGTCATGGCATCGTCCTCACAGGCTCTTGATCATGCGCCACATCACGAGCGCGCCCAGGGCCTGCAAGCCGGCTGCCACCAGGAGCACGACCTGCCCGGTGCTGCTGTCCCACATGGTCATCATGTACTTCGGGTTCTGCCAGAGCATGTAGGCCACCAGCACGCCGGGCGTCAGGCCCAGCACCCAGGCGGTCACACGCGTCTCGCCGGTCAGGGCTTTGAGCTCTTCTTGCGCTTGCTGTCGCTGGCGGATCATGCTGACGATGCTCTCGAGCATCTCGCGCGGGCTGCCACCGTAGACCCGCGAGCTGTGGATGGTCAGGGCCAGCAGGTGCAGCTCCTTGATGTCGTAGAACTGCGCGGCCTCGCGGAAGGCATCACCCAGGTCGACGCCCAGCTCGACGTTCTGCTGCGCCCGCACCACGACGCTGCGCAAGGGCTCGCGCAGGTCCTCGGTGGCCATCTTGATGGCGCCTTCGATGTTGCGGCCCGTGACCAGGCCACGCACGACCTGGTCGATGAACAGCGGGATCTGCTCGACCAGGCGGTTGACCTTCTGGTGGTAGCGCACTTGCGGCACCAGCACGATCACCACGGCAGCCAAGGCCCACCAGCCGATGCCGAACAAGGCACCCAGGTTCTGCCACAGCAGCACGCCCATCAGCACCACGCCGGCCAGCATGACCAGGGCCATGGTGGGCGAGAGGTTCAGTCCCACCCGCTTGAGCCACAGGTCCAGCGACGCGGTCAGCGCGCCGAGTTGCGCATCGGGCTTGTGGGTTTCGTGCGGCAGGAAGGCCACCGCCGCCAGGCGTTGGTGCACCTTGGCGATCTGCTCCTGCCGCTGCGCCCGGATCATCGAGAGCACGGCGCCCAGCATCATCAGCAGGGCGATCAGGAAGAAGATGGCGCTCAGCATGGCTTCAGTCCGTCACCGTCACCAGGAGCGGTGGAACTTGGTGGCCTGCTCGTCGTCCGGCAGGCGCAGCTTGGGGCTGGCCGGGCTCAGGCCGGTGGACTCGAAGGCCTTGCGATCGGGCTGGTAGACGAAGAGCTCGTTGGTGACGATGCGCTCGTCCTGCACGCCCAGCACCTCGCTGATGGCCAGAACGCGGCGGCGGCCATCGGCCAGGCGGCCCACCTGGATGACCAGGTCCAACGCCGTGGCGATCATGTGCTTGAGGGTGACGTCCTGGCCCTGAAAGCCCGCAAAGCCCGCCAGCATTTCGAGGCGCAGCAGCGCGTCGCGAGGGCTGTTGGCGTGAACGGTGCTCATGCAGCCGTCGTGGCCGGTGTTCATGGCCTGCAGCATGTCGAGCACCTCGTGGCTGCGCACTTCGCCCAGCAGCACGCGGTCAGGGCGCATCCGCAAGGCGTTGCGCATCAGGTCGCGCGCGGTCACCTCGCCACGGCCATCCACATTCGGCGGGCGGGTCTCCAGGCGCACCACGTGCTCGTGGCCCAGCTGCAATTCGGCCGCGTCTTCGATGGTGACCAGGCGCTCATACGGCGAGATGCTGCGGCTGAGCACGTTGAGCAACGTGGTCTTGCCGGCGCCCGTGCCGCCGCTGATCAGGATGTTGCAGCGACGCTGGACGGCCCCTTCCAGGAACACCAGCATCTCTTCGTTGAACGTGCCAGATGCCAGCAGGTCGGTGGCCTGCAGCGGGTCCTTGCGGAATTTGCGGATCGACAGGCAGGGGCCGTCCAGTGCCAGCGGCGGGATGATGGCGTTGACCCGACTGCCGTCGGGCAGGCGCGCGTCCACCATCGGGCTGGACTCGTCGATGCGGCGACCCAGCGGCGCCAGGATGCGGCGGATGACGCGCAGCACGTGCTCGTCATCGATGAAGCGCATGTCGGTCTTGCTGAGGATGCCGTTGCGCTCGACGTAGATGTGGCGCGTGCCGTTGACCAGGATGTCGTTGATGCGGTCGTCGCGGATGAGCTCTTCGAGTGGGCCGTAGCCGGTCAGCTCGTCGACCATCTCGCGGCTGAGGTTCTCCATCTCGTGGCGGCTCACCGGCAGGCGGTGTTCGGCCACGTATTGCTGAACCTTCGAGAGCACGAACTCCGACAACTCGGCCTTGCCCATCTCGCCGATCGAGACGCGCTCGGTGTCGATGCGGTCGATCAGGTAGTGGTGCAGGCGCAGCTTGACGTCCTGGTAGCTGTCGCTGCTTTTCAGGCTGTAGTCGGTGGCGAGCGATCGGTAGTCCATGGCGCTCGGCTCAGGTGGTCTTGAAGCGGTTGGTCAGCTGGTTGAGCCAGCCAGAGCCCACATCGATGGGCTTGAGCGGCGCACGCGGGTCGTCGCCCAGGCCGATCGCGATCTTGCGGATGGCCACGGTGTACGGATCGCGCGGGGCCGATGTGAACAGGCTCTCGCCCGAGTTCATCATCGTCAGGCGCGCCATGCCGGAGGACGGCAGTGTGCTCAGCAGCGGGATGCCAAAGCCCTTGGCGATGGTCTCAGCATCGGGCGGCACGCTGGGCAGGTAGCGGTCAACGACCAGGCTGATCTGGCCCGAGCCCATCTTGTCGACCTTGGCGTCGCGCAGCTTTTGCAGCAGGTTGCGGTTTTGCTTGCAGCTCGGCACGCTTTGCTCGACCAGCAGCAGGGTGCGGTCGGTGCGGCCCAGCAGCACGTACAAAAACTCGGAAGCTGGCACGCCGCCCAGGTTGACCACGATCTGCCTGAAGTGGCGCTTGAGCGCGCTCAGCAGCACGTACAAGTCTGCCGAGGTGATGCGGCTCATCTCCAGCGCGTCCTCGGGCATGGCCAGGATGCGCAGACCGGTCTCGTGCTTCGGAAACGCCGTGTTGATCAGGGTTTCGTCCAGACGCCGCAGGCTGCGGATCGCGTCGACGAAGGTGTAGGTCGGCTCGATGCCCAGGTACTGCAGGCTGTCGCCGGCGGGCACGCCGAGGTCGAGCAGCAGGATCTCGTCTTTTGGGGCCTGCTCTTGCAAGGCCAGCGCCAGGTGCAGCGCGAACATGGTCGTGTCACCACCCGGGCGAGCGCTCGCCACGGCGGTCATCGCGCCCTCACTGCCACCGTTGCCTCGTTGCGGGTCGCTGACCTCGCGCTGCGCGGCACGGCGCACCAGGCTGATGACCTCGCCCGGGCGCATGTCGGGCGAGATGAAGTCGCGCGCACCCGAGCGCAGCGCGGTCAGCACCGACTGCCGGTCAGCGGTTTCGGCCAGCGCGATGACGGGCAGCAGGGGCTTGGCTGCGGTCAGGCCTTCCATGAAGCTGGCGTCTTGCGACAGGCGGCTGCCTTGCAGCTCGCACAGCACCACGCGGGCGTGCACGGCGTCGATCAGTTGCACCACGCGCTCGAGGTTGTCCGAGTCGGCCATGACGATCTCGGCCTCGTCCTGCAAGGTGGTCTGCACCCAGTGGGCAACGTCCTTGTTGTGCGTGATCAGGAGGAAGTGTTGGCTCATGCGCGCGCCCTCACTGCGAGAAACCGGACTCGCTGCCGTCGAAGCGACCGCGCTCCATCAGCAGCATGTGCAGGAAGCCCGGGTCGTAGCGCTTGAGCTCCTCGCCGGGCAGGTCGGGCAGCTTGGCCTTGGCCGCGAACGGGCGCACCAGGCGCGGCGTGACGATCATCAGCAGCTCTTTGTCGTTGCGCTCGATGCGGTTGGACTTGAAGAAGGCGCCCAGCACGGGGATGTCGCCCAGGAAGGGGAACTTGTCGATGTTGCCGACGCTCTCGCGGCTGACCAGGCCGCTGATGACGAAGGTCTCGCCGTCGCCCAGCGCCACGGTGGTTTCGGTGCGGCGCACGCGCAGGCCGGGGATGTTGAAGCCACCGATCTCTACCGACAGGGCGGTGTCGATCTCGCTGACTTCGGGTGCCACCTTCAGCGCGATGCGCTGCTCGTCGAGCACCGTGGGTGCCAGGCCCAGGCGGATGCCAAACTCCTTGAACTTGACGGTG
>NZ_DCXA01000242.1:0-1028 GCF_002328915.1 Aquabacterium sp. UBA2148 | reverse complement strand
CCGAGCTGTCGGTGCCCGAGCCGGTGCGCATCGGGATGGGCAGCTCACCACCGGCCAGGAAGGTGGCGGTTTGGCCGCTGAGGGCCGTCAGGCTGGGCTCGGCCACGGTGTAGGCAAAGCCGTTGCTTTCGAGGGCGCTGAACACCGCCAGGGCGTTGCTGCTCCAGGTGAAGATGTTGAAGGCGTCGGCGCGGGGAACGAACCCATTGCCGCTGGTCACGGTCCCACCCACTCCGCCGGGATTCCTCGTCAGGGATGTGAGCCCGTTGGGCCCACTCATCCCGGACAGGCGCGTGCCATTCCAGCCGTTCGACCAGTTGAACCCCGAAGCCATCAACTTGCTGCGGCTGACCTCGACGATCTTCACGTCGATCTGCACCTGCACGTCAAAGCCCGAGGTGGTGGTGTCGATCACGTTGGCAGCTGGCTTGTCGCCCGCCTCTCGCGTGGCCGATTCCAGCGCCGACTGCTGCTCCAGCGAGCGCAACTCGCCCGAGAGTTTGAGCTTGGTGCCACTGCCGCTGACCTGCACGCCCGAGCCGCTGCTGGCGATGCCGGCCGGCGTCACCACCACCTGGAACTGCGAAGCCGGCGTGCTGCGCCCGCTGTTGTCCCAGATCGAGACCATGGCCGAGCCCGGCTTCTTGGCCGTCAGGATGACGCCAGAAGGCGGCACCACGTTGATGCCCACGATCTCGTCGTTGGCCGTCGCCGCCCGTTGAATGGGTCGAGCCAGGCTCCAGGTCTTTTGCTGGCCGACTTCGAGTTGCTGCGTGGCCGGCGCGGCCTGTGCGTGGGTGATGCCCGCGCTGGTGGCCAGCAGGGCCAGGCCCAGGCCAGCGACGCGGCGCCGCGCGATGAAGACGGTGGGCAGGATGGCCTGCAGGAGGGGGTGCAAGGTCATGGCTGAGCGGGGGCGTCGTTGCGGGTCAGGCGGCGCTCCTTGCTGCCCTCCTGGATGATGATGGCCGGGCCGCCTTCCGGGACGGGCGGTTTGGCGCGAACGGGCGACAAGTCGCTCACCCGGG
>NZ_DCXA01000239.1:3934-5501 GCF_002328915.1 Aquabacterium sp. UBA2148 | reverse complement strand
TCCAGCGCTGCCGCCCGGTAGGCTGAGCCACCCGCCTCGCCGCCTGCTTCGCCACCTGCCTCGATCTCCGCCCCACACGGTCATGAGCCACATCAACACCCAATTCCGCAAGCCGCTGCCCGGCACCTCCCTCGATTACTTCGACACGCAAGCCGCCGTCGAAGCCATCCAGCCGGGCGCCTGGGCCACCCTGCCCTACACCGCCCGCGTGCACGCCGAGAACATCGTGCGCAAAGCCGACCCGGCCATCGTCACCGATTGCCTCAAGCAGATCGTCGAGCGCAAGCGCGATCTCGATTTCCCCTGGTTCCCGGCCCGCGTGGCCTGCCACGACATCCTGGGCCAGACCGCGCTGGTCGACCTGGCCGGCCTGCGTGACGCCATCGCCAAGGAAGGCGGAGACCCGGCCAAGGTGAACCCGGTGGTGCCCGTGCAGCTGATCGTGGACCACTCGCTGGCCGTGGAGTGCGGTGGCTTTGACCCCGATGCGTTCCAGAAGAACCGCGACATCGAAGAGCGCCGCAACGAAGACCGCTTCCACTTCATCGAGTGGACCAAGAAGGCCTTCGCCAACGTGGACGTGATCCCCGCAGGCAACGGCATCATGCACCAGATCAACCTGGAGAAAATGTCGCCGGTGATCCATGCCGACAACGGTGTGGCCTACCCCGACACCTGCGTGGGCACCGACTCGCACACGCCTCACGTGGACGCGCTGGGCGTGATCGCCATCGGTGTGGGCGGCCTGGAAGCCGAGAACGTGATGCTGGGCCGCGCCTCGTGGATGCGCCTGCCTGAAATCGTGGGCGTGAAGCTCACGGGCCAACGCCAAAGCGGCATCACCGCCACCGACGTGGTGCTGGCTCTGACCGAGTTCCTGCGCAAGAACAAGGTCGTGGGTGCGTACCTGGAGTTCTACGGCGAGGGTGCATCGAAGCTCACCATCGGTGACCGCGCCACCATCTCGAACATGGCCCCTGAATACGGCGCCACCGCAGCCATGTTCAGCATCGACGAGCAGACGCTGGAGTACCTGACGCTGACCGGCCGCACGGCTGAACAGATCAAGCTGGTCGAGACCTACGCCAAGACCGCCGGTCTGTGGTCCGACAGCCTGAAAAACGCCGTGTACGAGCGCAACCTCGAGTTCGACCTGTCGAGCGTGGTGCGCAACATGGCCGGCCCGTCGAACCCGCACGCCCGCGTGGCCACGAGCGATCTCGCCTCCAAGGGCATCGCCGGTCAATGGGCCATGCCCAAGGCCGAAGAGGGCACCATGCCCGATGGCGCCGTGATCATCGCCGCCATCACCAGCTGCACCAACACCTCGAACCCGCGCAACGTGATCGCGGCGGCCCTGCTGGCCCGCAACGCCAACAAGCTGGGCCTCACGCGCAAGCCCTGGGTGAAGTCCTCGCTGGCCCCTGGCTCGAAGGCTGTGGAGCTGTACCTGAAGGAAGCCAACCTGCTGGGCGACCTGGAGAAGCTCGGCTTCGGCATCGTGGCCTTTGCCTGCACCACCTGCAACGGCATGTCGGGCGCGCTCGACCCGGTCATCCAGAAAGAA
>NZ_DCXA01000239.1:0-3845 GCF_002328915.1 Aquabacterium sp. UBA2148 | reverse complement strand
CGACCCGGTCATCCAGAAAGAAATCGTCGACCGCGACCTCTACGCCACCGCCGTGCTCTCGGGCAACCGCAACTTCGACGGTCGCATCCACCCGTATGCCAAGCAAGCCTTCCTGGCCTCGCCGCCGCTGGTGGTGGCCTACGCCATCGCAGGCACCGTGCGCTTCGACATCGAGAACGATGTGCTGACGGTCGTGGACGGCAAGGAGATCCGCCTCAAGGACATCTGGCCTTCGGACGAAGAGATCGACGCCGTGGTGAAGGCCGCTGTGAAGCCCGAGCAGTACCGCGCCGTCTACGAGCCGATGTTCGCCATCCAGGCAGACAAGGGCGAGAAGGTGTCGCCGCAGTACGACTGGCGCGCCATGTCGACCTACATCCGCCGCCCGCCTTACTGGGACACCGAAGGCGTCGGGGCTCTCGCCGCCAACCCGCGCACGCTCAAGGCCATGCGCCCCCTGGCCATCCTGCCGGACAACATCACCACCGATCACCTGTCGCCTTCCAACGCGATCCTGATGAACTCGGCCGCCGGTGAGTACCTGCACAAGATGGGCCTGCCGGAAGAGGACTTCAACTCCTACGCCACCCACCGTGGCGACCACCTCACCGCCATGCGCGCCACCTTCGCCAACCCCACGTTGAAAAACGAGATGGTGCGCAAGGAAGACGGCAGCATCAAGGTGGGCTCGTGGGCCCGCGTGGAGCCCGAAGGCCAGGTCATGCGCATGTGGGAAGCCATGGAGACCTACCTCAACCGCCGCCAGCCGCTGATCATCATCGCCGGCGCCGACTACGGTCAGGGCTCCTCGCGTGACTGGGCCGCCAAGGGTGTGCGCCTGGCGGGTGTGGAAACCGTGGTCGCCGAAGGCTTCGAGCGCATCCACCGCACCAACCTGATCGGCATGGGCGTGCTGCCCCTGGAGTTCAAGCCGGGCACCACCCGCCTGACCCTGGGCCTGGACGGCACCGAGACCTTCGACGTGGAAGGCGATCTGAAGCCGCGCGCCGACCTGACCCTGGTGATCCACCGCAAAAACGGTCAGACCGAACGCGTGGCCGTGACCAGCCGCCTGGACACGGCCGAAGAGGTGTCGGTGTACGAAGCCGGCGGCGTGCTGCAGCGCTTTGCGCAGGACTTCCTGGCAGCCAACAAGGCCGCCTGATCTCGATCGGTCCGTTCCGAGAGGGGGCATCAGGGCAACCTGATGCCCCTTGGTTTTCGTTCGAGCCCGCAGCGATAAGATCCTCCGCACATTCCAGCCTTTCAGAGAGACCGGCCCGGCCCACGCGACCAGGCCGACGCACCCATGAGCAAGACCCCACACGGAGACGGCATTGAATCGGCTGCGTGGCTTTGGCGAGCCACCGCTGTCCTGGCGGCAACGCTGTGCGGCCTGGGTGCCATTTTCTGGCTCGCCGCCAACTGGGCCGCGCTGGCGCGCACCACACAGTTCGGGCTGCTGCAGGCCTCGCTGCTCGCTGCCGGTGTCGTCGCCATGTGGCGTCCAGCTTGGCGCCCTGCATCCGCCTTGTTGCTCTTTCTGCTCTCGGGTGGGCTGCTCGCGCACATCGGCCAGACCTACCAGACCGGCGCAGACCCCTGGCAGCTTTTCGCGCTGTGGGCCCTCCTGGGGCTGCCCATGGCCTGGGGCACCCGCCACGACGCCACCTGGTCGGCCTGGGCCATGGTCGCCATGACCGCCGTGTCGCTGTGGCTGACGGCGAACACCGAAAGCGCCTGGCTGGCCCGCGACCAGGAGGTCGCCACCCACGTGCTGGCCTGGATCGCCTCGGGCGTCATCGCGATCGGCCTGAGCTCCCCTGTGCGCCCGTGGATGGGCGCCGGCGCCTGGAGCCAACGACTGGCCCTGACCCTGTTCACCATCGGCGTCTCGAGCCATGCCGTCGCCAACTTGCTGGCCGACGGCGGCGTTCGGGTCTACGGCCTGGGCTTGCTGGTGATGAGCGCGGGCGCGGGACTCTTGTCGCGCCCCCGTTGGTTCGACCTGTACGGCTTGAGCGTCATGGCCCTGGGGCTCAACGTGTGTGTCGTGAGCGGACTGGGGCGCTGGTTGCTGGAAGGCACTCGAGGGGATGCCTTGGGCGCCTGGTTGCTCCTTGGCCTGCTGGCAGCGGGCTTGCTGGGGGCCTCGGTGAAGGGCGTGATGCACGTCGCGCGCGAGCAAGGGGAGCCCGCATGAGCACACCCTCTCGCCCTTGGCCAGTCGTGCTGCTGAGCGCCCTCGGCGCATGGCTGGCAGCGATTCCCTTCTTCGCGGTGGCCGTCTTGTTGATGGAACCCCTGCTGCGCGAGCAGGAAGGCGCCTTGCTCGCCGGGTTGCTCATGCTGGCAGGTGCCCTGGCGCTGCTGCGCGCGCCCGCACGTTCGCTGTTCGTCGAAAACCTGGGCGTGCCCACCCTGCTCGCCGGGCTGACCTTGCTGGGCTGGGGCCTGAGCGCCCCACTGGGCTGGCAACCCGCCAGCGCCACCCTCGGTCTGATTGCCTTGGGCCTGGGGCCTGCGGTGCCCCAGACCTGGGTGCGCAACCTGCTGGGCGCGCTGGCCTGCCCATTGATGCTGGTGGCCTGCACGCAGGAGGCTTGGTGGCGGGGTGACCGGGGGTGGTGGAGCCCATGGCTGACCTCGCACCTGGCGGTCGGAGCCTGGCTGGGCTCTGTGGGGTGGTTGCGCCATCGCGCCAGCGCACCCCCAGCGATCACCGAGGCCGTCACCGACCTTGGCAACGGCTGGATCGCCTCCGCGCTGCTGGCCCTGGCCTGGGGGTCGGGCTCCACTTTCGTGCTGAACGAGCCACTCAAACTCGATGGCGCTCCAGCGTCGCTCAGCCTCCAGGCCTCGTGGACCTGGCGGGGCCTCGACGTGGGGTCGGTCGCCGCCGCCCTGGTTGCCATGGTGTGGCTGGCCTCGCACCGGCCAGCTTGGCGTCAGGCCTGGTGCGCCGGCCTGGCGGCGGTGGCGTGTGGGCTGGCTGCATTCATGCCAGCGCTGGGCGGCGTGCTGCTGGTGGCCGCGGCCTGCCTGACCACCCGGCGTCCGCGCATGGCCACCTGGGCCGGCGTCGTGGCGCTCTGGACACTCGGCGCCTTCTATCACCAGCTCGCCTGGCCCCTGGCCAACAAGGCCTTGGTGCTGTGCGGCGCCGGCGTGCTGCTGGGCGTGATCGCGGCCTGGGGCCAGCGCGCCGCCGGCCGCGAGACAACGTCGGAGCACGCAAGCACGTCCGCCCATTCAGCCCCCCTTGCCAGCCCGCTCGCAGCGGGTGGTCACCGCCGCGCGGCCCTGGCCCTGGGCTCGGTGGCGATGCTGCTGGTGGCCAACATCGCGATCTGGCAAAACGAGGCCCTCATCCGCGATGGGCGCCCGGTCTACGTGGCGCTCGCCCCGGTTGACCCGCGCTCACTGATGCAAGGGGATTACATGGCCCTGCGCTTCGCCACCGACCGCGTGCCCGTCACCGCGTCGGCCGATCGCTCGCCCGTGTACCTCGTGTTCAGGGTCGACCCGCGCGGCGTCGCCATCGCCTTGCGCCAGCACCGAGGCGAGCCCCTTCAGCCTGACGAACTGATCATGCGCATGCGCCGTCAACGCGGCAACTGGCTGCTCGTGACCGATGCCTTCCACTTCAAGGAAGGCGAAGCCCAGCGCTGGTCCGGCGCCCGCTTTGGCGAGTTCCGCGTCGAGCCCAGTGGAAGGGCCTTGCTGGTCGGCCTGAGGGGCCCGAAGCTGGAGCCCCTTTGAAGCACCCGCCACCGATGCACCGATCGACAAACCAGCGAAAATCCGGCGTGAAGGCGCCGCATCCTCCCATCGAACCTCATCCG
>NZ_DCXA01000312.1:1001-3958 GCF_002328915.1 Aquabacterium sp. UBA2148 | reverse complement strand
ACAGGTCCCACCGGCCCAGGTGCAGGCCCAGTGCCGACGCCGCCATGGCCAGAGCGCCGATCAGGCCAGAGGCCACCACCAGCTTGGCATGCAGCCGGTCATCGGCCCGACTGCGCCAGGTCAGCACGACAAAGCGGTGCATCAGCAGGCACCAACCGATCAGGCTCACGCCCTGGCCCAGCAACACGACGCGACTGTCGACAACCGAGCCCAGCAGCACCAGCCACCAGCCCGAAGCCAGCACCAGGCAGGCGAGCCGCACGTCGCGCGCGCTCACCTCCGGCATCTGCAACCAACGTGGGCCCGCCGTGAAAAGGAAACCGGCGAAATAAAGCGGCATGAAGCCGCAGACCATCAACAGGCCATGAAGCCAGCCCGCGGGCAGCACAGGGGCAAGTTGCCTGGCACCGAATGCCCACAGCCAGGCCCACCACGCGGCGGTGAGCAGCAGGTTGATGCCCGCCAGGAAAAACGCCAGCCGATGCGGGGCCTGCAGCAGTTGAGCGACCCGCAGGGGGCCGCGTTCGGCGCGTGGGCGATCGGTGCTCATCGCCGACGGGCGAGGCGATCGGGCGCCAGCAGGCGGATGGTGCGCTGCTGCATGTCGATCAGGCCTTCGGTTTGCAACTCGCGCAAGACACGCGAGAAGTGCTCTGGCGTGATCGACAGCAGAGAGGCCACCACGCCTTTGCTCACCGGCAGGGTCACGACGCGTTCGGCGAGTGTTTGGTTCGCCCCGTCGATCAGGTCTTCGCCCAGCTCGTCGGCCTGTTCGACCAGCGCCGGCAGGTTCAGCAGGTAGTCGCACACGCGCTGCGCGGCGCTGCAAAGCGAGGTGGTTTCGATCTCGCGCATCATGCGGCGCACCTGACGGCCGGCGTCGTCTAGCAAGCGGGCGGCCATCTCGTTGTCCAGGTGCAAGCGGTTGCGCAGCACCTCGTGCGGCACGACGAGCACGGTCGTCTCGACCAGCGCCCGTCCGTGATGGGTGTGGGGCGCGGTCCGCACGTGGTGGGTGCCGGGCAGGGTGTGGCCACGCCCGACCACGTCGATGACCTTCTCGTGGCCATCGCTGGCCCGCGCGTAGACCTTGATGTGGCCGTCGAGCACGGCGTGCAGGCCTTCGCAAGGCTGGCCCGCATCGAAGATTGTTTCACCGCGCTGGAGGTTGCGCAGCTGGCTGTGCTCGAGCAGGTGTGCCAGTTGCGTTCGGTCCAGTGCCGAGAAGACGGGGTTTTCTGCCAGCCGGGCCAGCGCGCGAGTCGGTTGCATGGGCATGTGAGGGTCCCTTTGTTCAGCCTTTGCCACCATTTTTCGGACCCGAGGTGGACATGGTTTTGATGCGGCACAAAGTCGCATGCACAGCGGTGATCAACCACCCCCAAGGCGTGCGTCGATCTCGTTGAAGATCGACTGTTCATCCGGGGGTGAATCCTGAGGCGCGTCCTGATAGGGGCCGGTGCCGCTGTGCTCCGATTGCGACGCGGGCAGGAACTGACCGGTCCTCACATCGAAGACGTGCACCTCGCCGTCCTCGATCACGTAGTGCCATCCGTGCAGCGTCACCTCGCGCTTTTCGACGCGTTCGCGCACCATGGGGTAGTCCATCAGGCGCTCGAGCTGCAGCACCACGGCGCGCTGCTCGGTGCGGCGCAAGGCCTCGGGCGAGACCTGAACGGGCAGGGCGGCTTCGCGCGCCATGTCCAGCCAGCCGCGCAGGTTCTTGGCTTGCTCCGGCACCTCTTCGTACAAGGCCTTCATGGCGCCGCAATGCGAGTGCCCGCAGACCACGATGCGCGAGACCTTCAGGTTGAGCATCGCGAACTCGATGGCGGCTGCCGTGCCGTGCAGGCCATGCAGACCGTCATAAGGCGGGATCAGCGCGCCCACGTTGCGCACGATGAAGAGCTCGCCCGGGCCCGCGCCCGTCAGCAGGTAAGGCACCAGCCGCGAGTCGGAGCAGCCGATGAAGAGCGTCGTCGGGTGCTGGCCGTCGGCCACCAGACTCTGGAAGCGCGACTGGTGCTGTGGGAAGAAATCCGTGTGGAAGTGCCGCAGGCGTTGCAGGAGCTCGTCCATGGGCCCGGCTCCTGGCTCACTGCAGCAGGGGCGAAGCGGCGGCGTCCAGGTCGGCGCCTTCCACTTCGTGGCGCGCGGCCAGCACGGCGCAGGCCTGCTTGAGTGCGGTGGCAAAAGCCTGCTGGCGCAGCGATTGCGCCACGGCCTGCTGCACCTGTTCAAACGGCGGGCGAACGCCGGCCTCGCGTGCCTGCACCTCGACCACATGCAGGCCGAAGCGGCTGTGCACCAGGCGGGGCAGCACGCCGATGTGGGCCTGCGCTTCGTCCTGGCCGAAGAGCTCGCGAGCGAACTCGGGGGCGCAGTCGTTGGCGCTCAGCCAGCCCAGCTCGCCACCCTGTTCGCCCGACGGGCAGTTGGATGTGGTGCGAGCCTGTTCGGCGAAGGTCTCGGGCGCGGAGCGCACCGCGATCAGCGCTTGTTCGGCGCGCTGACGCAGGGCCTGCACGTCCACGCCGGGTGTCACGGCGAACAGGATGTGGCGGGCCTGCACGCGCTCGCCCTGTGCATAGCGAGCCGGGTGCGCGGCGTGAAAGCGCCGGCAGGCGGCCTCGTCTGGATCGGGCACCTGGATGGCCTGGTCCAGCCAGCGGTCGATGGCGTCGGCCGCGGCTTCGCTGATGACGCCGTCGCTGGGCGCCGGGTCATCGACGGACAGCAGGCCATCTTCGATGGCGGCCAGGCGCAGCAAGGCGAGGCTGGCGAGTTGGCGGCGCTCGGCTTCGGTCAGCTGTTCGGGCTGCTCGTGCAGCACGTCGTCACCCACGCGCAGGGGGCGGGTGGCGGCGAGGGCATCGGTGGCGGGGATGGTGTGCATGGTCATCTCCTGGCGAGGGTTCAGCGGGGCAGGCCGGTGCGGCGGCTGCGCACCACCTGCC
>NZ_DCXA01000312.1:0-884 GCF_002328915.1 Aquabacterium sp. UBA2148 | reverse complement strand
CCTGCCACGGGCGGATCACGTAGCCGGCGGCAGCGAAGCCGCTCCAGACGTGGACCAGGCGGGTGAAGGGGAAGATGACGAACAGCGTCATGCCGGCCACCATGTGCACCTTGAAGACCAGCGAGACGTCGGCGATCAGGCTGGCCGCATCGCCACGGAAGGTGACGATGTGCTGCGCCCAGGCCATCAGCTTGAGCATCGTGGCGCCGTCGCGGTGCTCCAGCGACAGGGGCACGGTGGACAGGCCCAGCAGCAGCGTGCCCAAGATCCAGAACAGCACGAGGAAGTCGCGTGGCTTGCTGGTGGCGCGCACGCGCTCGTTGCCCAGGCGGCGGGCGATCAGCAGCAGCAGGCCGACCAGGCAGACGCTGCCCAGGATGCCGCCGGCCACGACGGCCAGCATCTGCTTTTGCCCAGCGCTGATGCCCAGCGCATGGACCAGGTCGGCCGGCGTCAGCATGCCGAAGAAGTGCCCGAAGAACAGGCCGATGATGCCCAGGTGAAAGAGGTTGGAGCCAGCGCGCAGCAGGCCGGTGGACAACATCTGGCTCGACTCGCTGCGCCAGGTGTACTGGTCGCGGTCGAAGCGAGCCAGGCTGCCCAGCAGGAAGACGACCATGGCGATGTAGGGGTAGATGCCGAAGAAGAACTGGTGGGTGAGGCTCATCTCATGCTCCTCGTTGCGTGGTGGATGCGCGCTGGGTGCGCACGATGTGGATGGGTTGGGGCTGGTCGGCGCGTTGCTGGCCTTTGGTCGAGCAGCCATCGAAAGCGGCGGGCTCGGCCCAGGCGTCATCGAGCGCCTCGTCTTCGGGCACCTCGGTGGGCTCGATGGTGTGACCCATCAGCTCCAGCAGGGCGGCCGGGACGTGCGCGTACAGGCT
>NZ_DCXA01000214.1:4330-4902 GCF_002328915.1 Aquabacterium sp. UBA2148 | reverse complement strand
GCAAGGTCGACCACCTCATCCTGCAGGACGAGTGGAACCTCGCCCGCGACTGGACGCTGACCACCGGCGTGCGCCACGACCGCTACTCCGACGTCGGCTCGACCACCAACCCGCGCGTGGCCCTGGTCTGGGACACCAGCCTGGACCTGACCACCAAACTCCTGCACGGCCGCGCCTTCCGGGCCCCGGCCTTCATGGAGCTCTACAGCATCAACAACCCGGTGCTGCGCGGCAACCCCGACCTCAAGCCCGAAACCATCCAGACGACGGAGCTGGCGTTCTCGTGGCAGGCCCGCTCCGACACCCTGCTGCAACTGAGCCTGTTTCGACATGGCATGCGCGACATCATCTCGCCCACCGGCAGCCCGCAGGTGTTCCAGAACACCGGCAAACAGACCGGCCGAGGCTTCGAGTTGGAAGCGCGCCACGACCTGAGCCACGCGGTGAGCCTGTCGGGCAACTGCGCCTGGCAGCGCTCCACCGACGAGACCAGTGGCCAGGATGCCGGCTACGCCCCGCGCCACCACCTGTACGGCCGTGCCGACTGGCGCTGGGACAGCGGCTGGCAGTGG
>NZ_DCXA01000214.1:3969-4234 GCF_002328915.1 Aquabacterium sp. UBA2148 | reverse complement strand
CAGCCGCCCGCCTGGCGACACGCGCAAGCCAGTGAGCGACCAGACCACGATGGACCTGACCTGGCGCTCGCCGCGCTCTGCTTCGGGGTGGGAGTTCCGCGCCTCGGTGCGCAACCTGTTCGACGCCAGACTGGAGGAGCCCAGCCTGTATTCGCCGGGGGACGCGATCCCGGTGCTGGTGCCGGGTGACCTGCCGCTGGCAGGGCGATCGCTGTTCGTGCAGTTGAGCCTGCGGATGTGATGGCGCGCCCGGCTGGGATCGAAC
>NZ_DCXA01000214.1:0-3911 GCF_002328915.1 Aquabacterium sp. UBA2148 | reverse complement strand
TGGCGCGCCCGGCTGGGATCGAACCAGCAACCCCTGCCTTCGGAGCGCCATTTCCGACTGCGAGGGACACTGAAAACCTCGCTAAATCAACCACTTAGGTTGACCCGATACGACCCAGTATACCCCTGTTTACCGGGCCAACTGTCGGAAAAGTGTCGGAGATCAGAGGTCCTCCAACACCTCAACCACCTCGGCCAGGACCCGCTCTCCGGTGGCCTTGAGTTGCTCCACAGACACCCTGCGCGAATTGAGCAATCCGAACTGACAGGTGAACCAGGCCTCCTCCATGTCCACATCGCTGCGCAGCAAAGCCCTCAAGCCTTGCCCGACAGCAGGCTGAAGTTGTTCTCGCTCTTTGGGTAGCACGCGCTCGAAAGCTTGAGCCCACATTGGCACCCACGCATCAAGTGCATCTCGATCCCGCTCCGTGGTCAGATAGGCCAGCGCCAACACACGCCCCAGGTCCTTGTTGGCACGCTTGATCTGCCGTTGGTTGAACGGCTGGCTCATCACCGCTGGCCCGATCTCCGGATGATGAAGCAGGTTGGCCAAGGCCATCATCGCAGGGTGCGCGATGCGCAGTCCCATGGGCGACGCCACAGGGCCCACTTCGACCACGCCGAGGTAACCGAATGAGCAAAGCGCGAAATGGCCCAGCGGCGTGTTCACGCGCTGAAACTGCCGCTCTGTTCGGCTCGGCGGCTCATCAGCCGAAGTAGACAGCAACTCGGCGAACCATTGCTTCTGATCTCCCGGCGGGTAGAGCCGGACAAGTGGAAGATCCCGTTCGGCCGTCTGCTCGTTGCCCGGCTGACGCCACTCGCCCTCGCTTGGCAATGTCCAGCCTGCTGACAGCAAGGTTGACGCCACATCCTGGGCCACAGGTACCGCACTGGCGTAGGGTGCCAGCAAGCAGTCGACATCTTTGGTTCGAATGGCATCCTCGCCGGAATCGGCAAAGAAGTAGTAGCCAGCAGCCAGGCTGCCAACAATGATGACGTTGGCCTTGCAGTCTTCAGGCAAGGCGTCTGCCACTTGCTGCAGGACTTGTGTCGGAGTCAGTAAGGCATCCATGAAGTTCACTTGGTTCAATGTTTCTGCAGCAATGCGTGCAGCATGTCCTGCGCCTGCGAGTCGAGCCGCATTTCATGAAGATCAGCCATGCACTCGACCGGATCCGCCCAAACACGCCCACCATCATCGCGCTCGAAACACCCTTGCTTACGAGGCAAGAGATGAATCACCAGATTGGCCGATGAATCGGGACCGTCACATTGCTTCAGTGCGGCATCCAGTCGGCGGACGAACTTCAGGTCCAAGGGCCCATCTTTCTCCACCAACATGGTCAGATCCAACCGAGGCGCCGCGGTGATGTCCAAGGATGGGTAGTGATGCATGGCACCCATCACCCCGCCGATGGCGATGCTGGACTTTTTCAGGGACGAGAGTCGATCGGCCAGCGCATAGACGGACCTGGGCTGCCCACTTTGATCCTTGAAATAGATCGTCCTGCGTGCCGACTCTCCGGCCACCAACCAGCGACGCCACTCATCGATCGGGAAGCGGTTCAAAACGACTGAACGCCCGCGTCCGCGCTCAATCAACCCGGCGGCTTCGAGTGACTTGATCACACCCGCCACCGTTGGATAGCTGGCGCCAATGGCCTCGCACAACTCATCCGTGCTTTGAAAGCCTGTGCCACGCAGCCAGGACAGGAAGAGCCACCCCAGCACCACATGCTTGGTGGATGCTGCCCGGACGCCTACCGCTTGAGTGCCTTCACGTTCGATCAACTCCATCAGCCACGCGCGCCCTTCTGGAGGCAAAGCCGCAGGCCAATCACTCAGTGAGGCTCCTTCTGCTGGCCACATCAAGTGCACGCGCTCTCCGATGTGAGGCGGCAAGATCCTGTGAAGCATGGATTGCTCTTCCCGCAAACGATCTTCCGAAATGCGGCATCCAGGCAAAGCCAAGACAATCTGAGCCACAGGGTCCAGAGACGCCAAGTAGGCGCAAGTCAACAAATTGGCACGGACGTCTCGCAGGCTCTTGGCATGCCACTTGACCTCGGCGCACCACTCTTGCCACTGCCCGTCCAGATCCAAGCCAAGAGCGGCCATCTTTCGCTTGTCCAACAAGATGTTCTCCATGGGGCGCATCACCACAAGAAAGTTGCACCTAACAATCAAGTTGCGACTTTAATAGACAAAGGAGAAGGTTGCAACTTACTTCTTAGTCGCGACCTTAACAACGCGAGAAGTCGTTCGCTCGCATCATGCGATGCGCACATGTGCGTCGTTCGCAAACAACGCTCGATGCACCCCATTGGAGAAGCCTGAATTTATACGGGGTACGCCTCGGCATACTGAAGCTGCAAAACGAACGGTGACACGCCGATTGCCAGATTTCCACCCCTTGGTCTGGCATAGGCGAGCTGCTGCATGGCCGATCAATTCACTGGAGAAAACAGAAAGGGGAAAAAGAAAGTGAAATCAAATGTCGACATTAGACCTCCTCGCAACTCGACTGCCTGCAGTCGTTGATCTGCGAACTGCAGCCCGAGAAACTGGATTTGCTGAGCAAACCATTCGAAACTCCTTGCACCAGGGGAAATGCCCATTTCGCGGATACAAAGACGGTAACCGATGGAAATTCCGGCTGCAAGACTTGGCGGACTACATTGATTCGCGGTGTGTGGACGAAGAGTCCGGCGGGAGGCGTGGCCCAGGGAAGCTGGGGCGCCCCACCAAGAAAGAGCAAATCGAGCGCCGCCGAGCAGCACAAGCAATGGCGCACCAGCGACAAGGGGGCGAGCAATGAGCGTACGTTACCGCCCCATCTGCCCACAACAGGCTTGGCGCAGCCAGTTGGCGCACTCACTCACAAGTGTTGAGCGTTTCGGTGAGCTGTATTTACTCACCAACCCGGCCGCAAATGCAATCGGCTGTTACCCACTGATCCCCCGAATTGCAGCGGCCGAAATCGGCATGTCCGCCGATGAAATGCAAAACGTCATTTTACGGTTGGAGGAAATGTCGGTGGCGATTCTGCGAGACGGACATATTCTGGTCAAAACATGGTTCTTGCACAGCACTTGGGAGTCAACGTTGACTGGCAATGTGCTGAAAACCGCACTGGCAGATATTCGACGCATGCCGCCGCAGCTTCACACGCATTGGCGGGACGCCTGCGTGGCAGCGGGTGCTCCTGCGCCGCTGGTGGACGACTGCATGGTGAAGGCCCTCCAGAGCCCCTGCCAAGGGACTACCAAGGCGCTGGCACACACCAACGAAACGGAACCAAGAACAAACTCAGACACAACCACCACCAACGACTCGCACAGCGAGTCGGCGTTGTGGCTGTCGCCTGGCGCTGAAGCACACCGCCAGACGTTGTTGCGCATTGCCCGTGAAGGCGACCTCACACCAGCGCAGATGCAGGAACTCGGCTACGAGTTGTCAGCGCGGATTGATGCCGCCTCGCAGGGAACGGGCAAATCGATCGGCGTGGCATCGCGGTGGCTGTCGGCTCTGGCGCAAGCTCAGCGGCAAGGTCAAAGCATTCTTCAGGCAGGGGTGCCTCTTCGTGACGCTCAACACCGCACCCGCGCGAAGCATCAGCAACAGGATCGTGATGCAACCGCGCGCGAGGAGGAGCGCAACCGCTCCCTGAGGGAGCGCGAGCAGGCCGAGTCCGCGCTTCAAGCACTCGACGACGCTGCGCTTGAACGTCTGATCTCAAAGGTCCGGACTGCTGCTCAGACGCCAGTGCAGGCTGCCCGTGACCAGCAAGCGCTCCGCGAGCGTCGCCTGCCTGCGAGTTGGCACTTGACGCTGAAACAGTTGCTCATGCAGGAAGGACTGATGGTTGGGGTGAGCCAGAGGTAGCCACGCGTCTTCTGCCCTCCCCCC
>NZ_DCXA01000174.1:7249-8668 GCF_002328915.1 Aquabacterium sp. UBA2148 | reverse complement strand
TTGCGATTTCTTCGTCCTGTTCCGCGGGGACGACCCCAGCAAATTCGCCGTCTTCTTCTACCCGGGCATGGACTCCGCCGGCACGACAACCTACGGCTGCCACAGCGCCAACTGGGCCCTGAGCGACCTGCAGGCGATCGATGCGGCCCCCGAAATCGACCTCGACCTGGGCGCCATGGGTGGCACCCTGCCGGTCTGTCCGTCGAACGTCGAGATCGACGCCAACGCGCACCGCATCCGCATCCGCCAGCTGGCGCTGCAGCGCGTCTCGGCGCCTGCCGAGAGCATCGTCATCAGCACCACGCTGCAGTACAAACTGCCCTGAGGATCACACCGAGGTCTGGTGGATCAGGTCTCGCACGCGCGGGTAGATCTCGCGCTGCCAGCGCCGGCCGCTGAACACGCCGTAGTGGCCCACGCCGGTCTGCACGTGGTGCTGGCGCCAATAGGGTCGCACCGCGCTGCACAGGTCCTGCGCGGCCACGGTCTGGCCCACCGAACAGATGTCGTCGCGCTCGCCCTCGACGGTCAGCAGCGCCGTGCGGCGGATCGCCTGCGGCTCCACCTTCGTGCCGCGCCAGCTCAGCTCGCCGCGGGGCAGGTCGTAGGTCTGAAAGACCTTGCCCACGGTTTCCAGGTAGAACTCGGCAGGCAGGTCGGCCACGGCGAAGTACTCCTCGTAAAAGGTCTGCGTGGGCAGGGCCTCGGTGCGCAGGCCTTGCGCCAGACGCTTGTAGAGCTCTTCAAAGGCACCTCGGTGGCGGTCCTGGTTCATGCTCACAAAAGCCATCAGCTGCACAAAGCCCGGGTAGACCTTGCGCCCCGCGCCCTTGAGGTGCCAGGGCACGGTGTGAACCAGGTTCTCCTCGAACCAGCTCAGCGGTTTGCTCGTGGCCAGTTCGTTCACCGTGGTCGGGTTGACACGGCAATCGATGGGGCCAGCCATCAGCGTCAGGCTGCGCGGCTGCGCCGGGTGGCCGTCCTGCGCCATCAGCGCGGTGGCGGCCAGCGCGGCGACACAGGGCTGGCAGATGCCCATCAGGTGCGAGCCCGGCCCCATGCGGTCGAGGAAGCGGATGAGGTGCTCGGTGTAATCGTCCAGCCCGAACACCCCGTGCTTCAAAGGCACGTCGCGGGCGTTGTGCCAGTCGGTGATGTAGACGTCGTGGTCCTGCAGCAGGGTGCGCAGCGTGTCGCGCAGCAGCGTGGCGAAGTGGCCGGACATGGGCGCCACCAGCAGCACCCGGGGCTGCTCGGGCGCGCCCTCCTTGCGAAAACGCAGCAAGGTGGCGAAGGGCGTGCGCATCACGGCCTCTTCGGTGACCTCATAGGCCACACCCAGGCTTTCGACCGGGCCGATGCCGAAGGACGGGCGGTGGTGGGTCAGGCCCAGGCGGGCGAACACGTCGCTGGCAGCGG
>NZ_DCXA01000174.1:0-7198 GCF_002328915.1 Aquabacterium sp. UBA2148 | reverse complement strand
GCGAACACGTCGCTGGCAGCGGCCACGCTGCGCGCGATGGCGCCACCGGACATCAGCTCGTGGGCAGTCGATTCGGCCGGACCGTCCGGCAGCACGTGGTGCAACCAGTCGGACAGCCCCCGCGCTGCCGCACGCCAGGGACCAAGCATCGCGTGTTGGGTTTCGTAGGCGGCATACAGCATGTGGTGCTCGGCTGGTTCAGGTGAGGGTGAATGAGCAAGTTGCGAGCCACCTTGGTGTCCGCCGTGTTCGACGCCCGGTGTTTCCCCCCTCGGCCAGGCCTGCCCCACCCAGGTGGCATGCGCTTTGCTCGCACCCACCTCCACACGACGAGGAGACATCATGGCCCCCACAGCCCAGGCCCCCGCACGCCCTTCTGCGGCCAAGAAGGCCGCCGCCAAGAAGAGCCCTGCGCCCAAGGCCATGAAAACGGCACCCGCCGCCACCGCCGAGTTGACCATCACCAGCAAGAACTACTCTTCGTGGTCGTTGCGAGGGTGGCTGCTGGCGCGCTTCTCGGGCCTGCCTTTTGACGAAAAGGTGCTGCCACCCGACGACCCCAGCACCCGCGCCGAGATCCTGCTGCTGGCCTCGTCCATCCGCGTGCCCAGCCTGGTGCACGCGGGCACGCACGTCTGGGACACCCTGGCGATCGCCGAATACCTCAACGAGGTGTGCCCGGATGCGCAACTGCTGCCGGCCGACCGCGCCGCGCGCGCGCACTGCCGCGCCATCAGCGGCGAGATGCACTCGGGCTTCTCGGCCCTGCGTTCTTCGCTGCCCATGAACCTGCGCAACCACTTCCCCAAGTTCAAGGTGTGGTCGCGCGCGCAAGCCGACATCGACCGCATCTGCGACATCTGGCGCGAATGCCTGAGCACCTACGGCGGACCCTACCTGTTCGGCCCGCACCGCACCGTGGCAGATGCCATGTACGCGCCCGTGTGCACACGCTTTGCCACCTACGACGTGCCGCTCGACAAGGTCTGCGCGGCTTACCGGGACCTCATGCTCGGCCAGCCCGAGATGAAGGAATGGCTGCGCGACGCCAAGGCCGAGCCCATCGACATCGACGAGCTCGACGTGGAGTTCTGAGCGCGCAGCCCCGGGCTCAGCGCGATGAAACCGCCGCTTCCGGCCAGCAGCCCGAAGGTGCTGGCACCGCGCAGACCGGCTCCACGTCGATGGACGTGAAATCGGCGGGGCTGACGATCTCCAGGTACTCCATGTCCGGCGAGTAGTCGAACAGGAAGTGGCGCACGCCGGGGCGCTGGTGCACGCAGTCACCGGCCTTGACCAGCGTCTCCTGATCCTCGTACATGAACCTGGCCCAGCCCTTGGTCATGATGACGATGTGGAAGTTCGCCTCATGACGGTGCCAGCCCGTGCCCTTTTCCGGCGCGTGGTGGGCCTTGACAAGGTGCGCGACCACCTTGCCGTTGGTGGCCGCCGAGATGCCCAGGTCCTTGTAGAGGAAGAAGTCTCGCAGCCCGTCGCCGCGCCACTCGGCGTCTTCCGCCCTGGTGTGGGCGAACTTGGTGGAGGTGTCCAGCATGATCGAGTCCCTTTCTGCGCCCTCATGGCGCCCAGCCCATGACACCGGGCGCCACGCAGGTTTCGTTCCCGGCACACATTCCCGGCACAATGCGACTTTCGAGTGCACGACCGCGACGCCACCATGAAGACCACGCCCCCCCTGACCGACTCCGAGATCAACGAACTCGACGAGCTGCTGGCCGCTGTGCCCGCCCCTTACGAGACCGTTGACGCGGTCATCCTCGACGGCTACCTGGCCGGCGTGCTGGTGCAACCTGTGCAGCTCGAGCCCGAGCAGTGGCTCTCGCCTGTGTTCGGCACCGAGGGCATGCCCGAGCCCGGCATCGAAGGCTGGAGCGAGAAGCAGCACACCCGCCTGGTGACGCTGATCACGCGCCGCAAGGACGAGATCCTGCGCGGCATCCTCGAAGAAGGCTGGTTCGACCCGATCATCCCCATGATCGAAGAAGAAGACGGCCAACCCGCCAAGGGCGAAGCCGCCTTCGAAGGCCTGGGCTACTGGGCCGCCGGCTTCGAATGGGCATTGGCCAACTTCCCGCAGCTCGAAGAAGCGGCCCTGCCCGGCGTGCCCGACCTGCTCGACTCCATCTGGCGCCACCTGCCCGAGCAGGACGAGGCCCAACAGGCCATCACCAAGGCCTTGAACGAAGACCACCCGCTCAAGAACCTGGACGAGGCCATCGAAGCCCTGGTGTTCGACATCGTCGACCTGGCCCAGATCGGCATCGAGCAACGCCACAAGGTCGAGACCGTGGTGCGCGACGGCCCCAAGGTCGGTCGCAACGACCCCTGCCCCTGCGGCAGCGGCCAGAAGTACAAGAACTGCCACGGCAAACTGGCCTGATCGCGCCCGTTTTGCGCCCACGCCGGCGCTTTCGCGATGCAACAAGGGCTCCCTGCGGGGAGCCCTTCTCATTGGCGCCTTGCCATTCACTCCCGTCAGATGCCGTTTCGCGCCGCCCAGCCCGCCATCCATCTTTCCCTAATGTTTCGCGCTTGACCTTGTCCCTAGAGTCGCGCCTGGAAACCCACACAAAAAGCGACGAGGTCCGCCAGAGGCCTGCGCTGGTACCAGGAGACAAACCATGTCAGCAGAAACCACCCTGCACGCCCCACCCAGGTTCAGCCTGTTCGGCCGCAAGCCGAGCGAATGGCTGGTCGGCTTGCCCACCATCACCTTGCTGCTGCTCGTGCTGGTCATCGGCACTGGCGAGATGCTGCACGGGCAGCTGCTGCGCATGGGCGAGTCCATGTTCGGCGACAAGGACAACGGGGTGCAGTACTTCATGCTGCGCGCCGACCCTGAAAAACCCGCCTGCGACCCGAGCCTGAACGTCGATGCCGAAGTCGCCCGCCAGATCGCCGCAGACCAACGCAGCACCGGCGACGCGCTCGACGACCTGTTCGAAGCCTCGGCCATCGACCCGGTGGCTCGCCGCCATGCCGTGCTCGTGTCCCTGCAGCAATGCCAGGCCCGTCACGAGCTGTACCAGAAGGCCATCACGCACCTAACGCCCACCGTCATCGCCTACCGGACCCTGGAGACCAGCTTCTTCGGCCTGTTCCAGTTCGGCACCGAAAACCGCCCGCTGATCCTGCTGCTGCTCATGGGCGTGACCATCGTGGCCACCACGCTGGGCTACCACCACATCAGCCTGATCGCGCCCCGTTTCCCCCGGGACTTCAAGATCCAGGCCTGGACCATGCTGGCGGCCTCGTCGGTCTCGATGTGGTCGGCCATCCGCTACTACCAGATCTCCGTGGCCTCGGGCGTGGAGGTCGAAGACCCGCACATCCACTTCGCCTGGATGGCGCTGTTCGGCTCGCTGACGCTCGTGAGCGCCTGGCAGACCGTGCGCCCGCATCGCCCGAACGACGCCCACCACATTGGCGAAGGCAGCTGGCTGAACGCGCTCAAGTGCGTGCCGCTCGCCGGCCTGATGACGCTGAGCTCGGCCAACTACTTCTTCGGCGCCAACCACCCCTCGGGCCTGGCCATCTACACCAACGCCCTGATGGAGTTCCCGAACCTGCCGCTGCAGCTCGCGCTCTTCATCTGGTGCGGCATGCTGTTCAAGCAAAGCCGCATGGTCGATGTCTTCATGAACCTGCTGCGCCCCTGGAAGCTCTCGCCCGAAGCGCTGACCTTTTTCGTGCTGCTGGCCGCCGCCATCCCGACGGCCTACACCGGCGGCTCGGGTGCTTTCGTGATGGCCGCTGGCGCCATCATCTATCACGAGATCCGGGCCGTGGGCGGCAGCAGCCAGTACGCCCTGGGCGCCACCGCCATGTCGGGCTCGCTGGGGGTGGTGCTCAGCCCCAGCCTGCTGGTCATCGCCATCGTGGCCGTCAACAAGGAAGTCACCAGCGACGAGCTCTTCCACTGGGGCCTGTACGTCTTCTTCCTGACGTCCGCGCTGTTCTTCATCGCCTCGCAACTGCGCCGTGAAAAGCACACCATCGACATCGCCCCGGTGAGCGAGGCCCTGCCCGCCACCTTGCGCCAGATCCCGACGCTGCTGCCCTATGTGGCCGTCGTGGCCGTGGTCAGCGCCTTCTACGCCACGGTGCTGAACTCGCCGCTCAACGAGATCACCGCGCCGATCATCATGCCGGTGATGATGATCCTCATCGTCGTGTTCGACAAACTGCTGCAGGCCCGTGGCTTCGGCCCGCAATCGACCCAGCTGGCTTTCGCCATGCACCGCGAAAAGGGCATCGAGTCGTCGATCCGTGTCTCCACCATGGAGACGGTCGAGCACCTGGGTGGCTACCTCTTCCTGATCCTGCTGTCGCAAGCAGCAGGTGGTGTGATCGAGCGCTCGGGCATCATCCACTACGCACCCGACGTGTTCGACAGCGCCTGGACGGCCATGGCCTTCATGGCCACCGCCCTGGTCGTGCTGGGCATGTTCATGGAGCCCCTGGGCGCCATCTTCCTGGTCTCGGGCACGCTGGCTCCGCTGGCCTACAAAAGCGGCATCGACCCCGTTCACTTCTGGATGATGGTGCTGGTGGCCTTCGAGCTCGGCTACCTGATGCCGCCGGTGGCGCTCAACCAACTGCTGGCTCGCCAAGCCGTGGGTGATGCACTCATCGAAGCTTCCGACGAAGAAGCCGCCCACCAGCGCTCCTTCTACCGCCGCTACGAACGCTGGATCCTGCCTTGCGCCGTCATGACGGTGGGCCTGATCCTCGTGTCCTTCGGGCCACTCGCCATCAGAGAGTTCCCCGAGCTGCAGGGCTGGCTCAAGGGCTGGATCATGCCGACGCTGCATTGAGCGCACGCGGCTGACACAATCGGGGGATGTCCACCCAGGCCCCATCCAGCGATCCGACCACGCTCGGGTCCATCCCGCGCACAGGCTGGTTCAACCTGGCCTGGAGCGTGGCGATTGCCCTGTTCATGTGGGCGCTGGAAGTGGCCGCCCCCGGCCCGCACGAGGGCCACTCGCTCATCGTCTTCCTGGCTTACGCCATCAGCCTGGGCTACTGGGCCTGGACACTGACCGGCATCGTCTTCCTCGCCGAAGCCCGCTACGTCTGGCGCCAGCAGCCCGAGCTGCGTCACCGCTACCTGCACAGCGGCGTGTACGGCCTGGTGCGCTGGCGAACCCACCTGCTCTGCGCGCTGGTGTGCATGCCGATCGCTGCGGGCTTCGGCGTGTTCCTGGCCCGCGCGGTGCTGAGCCTGCCCTGGCCGGGCAGCGCCCACATCGGCGACACCCTGCCCTTCGGCGTGGCCATGGTCATGACCTGCAGCATCGCGTTGCTGACCTTCACGCTGGACTACATGCGCGTGCGACTGGCCGCCAACGAGGTGCGCACCGAGGCAGCACAACGTCAGGCGGTCGAGAGCCAGCTGCAACTGCTGCGGGCCCAGCTCGACCCGCACATGATGTTCAACACCCTGGCCAACCTGCACGCGCTGATCGACGCCGACCCGCCGCGCGCACAGGCCATGCTCGAGCACCTCATCACCTTCCTGCGTGCCACCCTGCAAGGCAGCCGCGCCCTGAGCCACCCCCTGCGTGACGAGTTTGCCCGCCTGCAGGACTACCTCGCGCTGATGCAGATCCGCATGGGCCCTCGACTGCAGATCGAAGTGGACCTGCCGCCCCAGTTCGCCGGCATCCATGTGCCCACCTTGCTGCTGCAGCCCCTGGTCGAGAACGCCATCAAGCACGGGCTCGAATCCAGCCGGGGCAAAGGCCAGCTCACCGTGCGCGCCCGACAGCAGGGGCAACACCTGCTGCTCGATGTCGTCAACACCGGCCGCACCCTGTCTGAAGAGGACGCCACCAGCAGCGGCCCAGGCTTCGGCCTGCAAAGCGTGCGCGAGCGCCTGCGCTCGGCCTACGGCCAGGACATCAGCCTGGAGATGGTGCCCGGCCCCGGCGGCGAAGGCACCCGCGTGACCGTGCGCATGCCGCTGCAAACCGATGCCCCGGCCCCCGCGCCTGCGCCAGAGCCCTCACCGTTCGGTCCCTCTCGCTTCCTGCCCTGAGCCCACACGCCCCACCACCGCCATGAACGCCCTGGCCCTCATCGCCGAAGACGAACCCCTGCTGGCCGAGGCGCTCGCCCGCAAGCTGCAACGCCTGTGGCCCGAGTTGCAACTGCTGCCCGCCGCCCCCGATGGCCAGGCCGCCATCGACGCCGCGCTGGAAGGCCTGCCCGACATCCTTTTCCTGGACATCCAGATGCCCGACGTGACCGGGCTGGACGCCGCCGACGTGATCCTGGAACGCTGGCCCGATGACCGCCCCCTGCCGCTCATCGTCTTCGTCACCGCTTACGACCACTACGCCCTGGCCGCCTTTGAACACGCCGCGGTCGACTACGTGCTCAAGCCGGTTCAGTCGGCCCGCCTGGGCACCACCGTCACCCGCCTGCAGGCTCAGTTGAGCTGGCGCCAGCAAGGTGGCGGCGAAGCCGAAACGCAGTCCCCCGTTTCTGCTGACCACCCCGGCCTGCCCAACCTGAGCGAGGATGCCGACGGCGCCATGGGCCGCCCCACGCTGCACCGGCCCGAGCCCCTGACCATCATCCAGGTCGCAGCCGGGCAGACGCTGGTCATGGTGCCGGTCGAAGACATCCTCTGCTTCGAGGCCGCCGACAAATACGTGCGCCTGGTCACCGACCGCGCCGGCAGCAGCGAACTGCTCATCCGCACGCCCCTGCGCGAACTCCTGCCCCGGCTCGATGCCAACCGCTTCTGGCAAGTGCACCGCAGCGCCGTGGTCAACGTCACCGCCATCGACCGCGTCATCCGCGACGGCGGCAAGCTGCGCATCCACATCCGAGGCCGCGCCGAAACGCTCGAAGTCAGCCGCATGTACGCCCACCGATTCAAAGCGATGTGAGGCGGGGCCTTGCGCCCAGCCACCCCCGCAACGATGCTGCACAATCGGGCCTCCCCGCCGGGGCGGGCCCCACCGCCCCACATGCCACCCAGGCGCCCACGACAAGCGCCACGCCACGCGCCACACACCATGCCCGTCAACCTGACCGCCCCGAACCCCTCTGACCTGCACCCCGTTCCCGGCGTGAAGCTGGGCATCACCATGGCGGGCGTGCGCAAGGCCAACCGCCGCGACCTGACGGTCATCACGCTCGACGAGGGCAGCGCCGTGGCGGG
>NZ_DCXA01000280.1:0-3358 GCF_002328915.1 Aquabacterium sp. UBA2148 | reverse complement strand
AGCTCGGTGGCGATCACGTTGCCCGCGACGCGGCGCGCCAGCACCGCCGAGAGCACGCCTGTGCCGGTGCCGATGTCCCAGGCGGTGTGCGCGGGATCGGTCGCCTGAAACACCGCCGGCAAGGGCGCCTGCGCCAGCAGGTCCACGTACTCGCCCCGCACAGGCGAGAACACGCCATGGTGCGGATGGATGAGCTCGCCCAGCGCGGCCACCGGCACGCCCTGCTTGCGCCACTCGTGGGCCCCGATCAGGCCTTGCAGTTCGCGCAGCGACGCCACATAAGGCTCGGTGACCTCGCCATGGGCTTGGAGGCAAGCCTGACGCACATCGGGCGCGCGGCGCAGGGGCACGCTGTGGTCGGCCTCGAAGGGCAGCAGCAGCAGGCCCAGCAAGCGCGCGCGCTCGGCCTGGGCCTTGCGATGCAGGTGGTGGGCCTGGGTCAGGCCCTCAGTCGCTGGTGACCGGGCTTGGGCCGAGGCAGCCGGCTTGCGCTGCTGGCGCCGGTCCACGCGTCGGCCCAGGGCTTGCAGCATCTGGCGAGCCTGATGAAAGTCGCCCTGCCAAAGCAGCGCCGTGCCCTCGCACACCAGCTTGTAGGCGGCATCGGCAGCGAAGGTGTCATCGGCGAGCACCACGCGCTTGGGTGGCGGCACGTCGGCGAGGCTGCGCCAACGGGCGCTGCGCGGCTCGTCGCCATCGGTCCAGTGGAGGCGGGGGGCATCGGTCATCGGGCGGGATGGTACCCGGGACAGAAGCCCCCCTGCCCATGCTCAACGACAGATGCCTAGGAAGCAGGCACGCACCTTGACCGAAACGCCCGTCGCCGTTGCGTTCACTGGGTTGGCCGAGTCACCGTTGTAATGAGCGGTGATGGTGTAGGTGCCCGCAGTGGTGATGCGCGTGTTCAGTTTGGCGACGCCACCGACCAGGGTCACCAATCCGCCCAGGTTGACACCATTGGCCTTGAACTGCACCGTGCCGGTCGGCTGATAGCCGTTCTTGACGGTGGCCGTCAGGTCAAAGTTCTGCGTCGTTCTGGTTTGGGTGACGCTGCTGCCCACCGTCATGGTGGTGGGCGGCGCCGCGAACAGCACGGGTCGGTTGTTCAACTGCACGGAAGCGCCGATGGCCGTCGTCGTGCCGGTCAGATCGGTCGCATTGGTGCGACCAGCAGGCGGCGTGTAGCTCACCTGGGCTTGCGGGTTCCAGGCCACAACCGATGTGGCCGGGCCACGCTTGAGGGTGTACTCCCAGGTGCCATCAGCGCGAACTGTGCGTCCGATCAGAACGGCTCCTGTGAGCCACTTGCTGACCTGGATGTACGCCGTGCCGGCTTCGGTCGTGCTGTACGCCAACGAGCCCTCCGTGGCCTCGCGGGCCCCCGCAATCGGCCAGCTGCCACCACCGCTGCGCTGGTCCCACGCGTAGTAGTAGTTGGCGTCCAATCCCGCAGCCCATCCAACCAACATGTGCCGGGCCACGAATGAGGCGCCGGCCCGGTCATTGGGCCCACCGCTTTGCGTGCCAACAGGCAGGCTGGAAGCGTTGAGGTAGCCGCCCTCGGTGTTCCAGATCGGTCGGGTGTCCAGGCCAAATCGACGCAGCACCGAGAGGGCGTTGGTCACGAGGTGCTCACGCTCGAACATGTCCTCGACCGAGCGTGCCTGCGCTGCAACCTTGGTCTTGCGCTCGTCGAGGTAATCGCCCACGAAGCCGTCATAGGCGTGCACCGACGTGATGTCCCAATGGGCCTCACCGCCAGGGTAGGCCAACTTCGCGGCCTGCAGGTAGCGATCCAGGAAGGTGTTGTCGCCCAGGTCGAAACTGGGGCTGACAATGACGTTGGTCGGGTCAACTTCCTTGAGAACCGCTCGGGCGCTGGCGACCAGGTTCGCCAGCTTCAGGGGGTCGGCCTTGAACGCGGAGCATTGGTAGGGCTCGTTCCAGATTTCCCAATGACGCACTTTGCCCTTGGCGCGCGTCGCCACAGCTCGCACCCAGTCGCGCCAGACGGCGTCACTCGACGGAGGCGAAGAGGAGGTGCCAGCGTAGAACTGACAAGTGATTGGCGCACCGGACGACCAGGCAGGGCCATTCCCCCCCAAGACCATCAAAGGCGCGGCACCCACGCTGATGGCGCGAGCGACACGGCGGTCGAACTCGGCCCAATTGTTCTGGGTCGGCGAGTCGCGGAAAATGTCAGCCCATTGCACGCCATTGGCGTCCCAGAGGCGCTCGGCGCCCGCTGATCGACCCAAGCCGGTGAGCGACTGCGATTGGTGGGCATGCACACCAAAGTAACTGGCCGGCACCACCTGCATGGAGCGCGAATGCACAGGTTCGGTGGCATCAACTTCGGGGGTCACCTGGGCATCGTCCAGGTAAACCTTGACATTGCCGCGCGTCGACACGAACAAACCGCCCGGTACGTTGGCGTCTGCCACCACGGGAGCAAGGCCTTCGAATTCATAGGGGGCCCAGTTCGTGGTCAGCTTGGCGACAGTGACACCGTAAGCCGTGTACGGGCTGTTCCAGGCGCGCAGTTGAAGCAGCACCTCGGTCGGGGCATCGGCTTTCATCCAGACCACCGTGCGGTAGCGGTTGCCGGGCTTGAGCCAGACCCAAGTGCTGATGACGGCGTCACCGGTCACGCTGTTGGACGCCACCCCCTGCGACTTCCCTGTACCCGAACGTCCGACCTCGGCCGAAAAGGTGACAGTCGTGGCCGATTTGTCACTCATCCAGCAGTTGTTGGGCCCCCAATTGTTGGCCAATTGCCCCTGCAAGGTCGGAGCGGACACGCCAGCGCCGGAGCAGTTCTCGACGTTCTGGAAGCCGATGTCGAAGCTTGGGTTTTCGAGGACGTTGGCGCAAGCGAGACCGCTGAAACCGATCAAAGCTGCGCAGACAAGGCGAGACACAGGCCACGGATGTGGTGTCACGGGGAGCTCCTGATTGAAGTGTGTTGAATGTGTCCCGAGCCATTCAGGCGCCGGACCCAAACCACGGTATCACGCCAACAGGCGCGCCAAAGCCGGATCTGGCACGATCGCGACTCCGGCACAATGCAGCCATGAGTGAGGCCCCGCCCCAAGACCTGCAAGACAGCCCATCTGAAACGATCGGTTTCGACGGATTTTTTCGTGACAACGAAAGCCCCATTCACGCGCCCCTTTCCGCCGCCCTGCAACACCGCCTGCCGCTGATCGACGCTCTGCGCGGCCTGTTCAGCGGACCGCAGGCTCACGTGCAGCTGCGCCTGTGGTGCTTCATGGAGCTGGCCACGCAGCCGCAGGCGCGCCTGTCGCGCGACGAGGTCAACCGCCTCTTTCACATGCTGCTGCCCGAGGCGCTGGAG
>NZ_DCXA01000110.1:0-3534 GCF_002328915.1 Aquabacterium sp. UBA2148 | reverse complement strand
CACCAGCAGGCCAACATGAGCACCCCCGTCCAGACCCTCACCCTCGGCACCCCCCTGTCGCCATCGGCCCTGCGCGTCATGCTGCTGGGCTCGGGAGAGCTGGGCAAAGAGGTGTTGATCGCCCTGCAGCGCCTGGGCGTCGAGACCATCGCCGTCGACCGCTATGACAACGCCCCGGGGCAGCAGGTGGCGCACCACAGCCGCACGATCACCATGAGCGATGCGGCCCAATTGCGCGCCCTCATCGAAGCCGAAAAGCCCCACCTCGTCGTGCCCGAGATCGAGGCCATCGCCACGCCCGTGCTCGAAGAGCTCGAGGCCGCTGGTGTCGTGCGCGTCATCCCCACGGCGCGCGCTGCACGCCTGACCATGGACCGCGAAGGCATCCGCCGCCTCGCTGCCGAAACACTCGGCCTGCCCACCAGCCCCTATCGTTTCTGCGACTCGCTGGCCGAGCTGCAAGCCGCCATCGACGCAGGCATCGGCTACCCCTGCATCGTCAAGCCGGTGATGAGCTCGTCGGGCAAGGGCCAAAGCAAGATCGACGGCCCCGCCGACGTCGCCAAGGCCTGGGCTTTTGCGATGGAAGGTGGCCGCGTCAGCCATGGTCGCGTCATCGTCGAAGGCTTCATCGACTTCGACTACGAGATCACGCAGCTGACCGTGCGCGCAGCCGTCCAGGGAGCCCAGCTGGGCGAGGTGGTCACCCAGTTCTGCGAACCCATCGGTCACAAGCAGGTCAGCGGCGACTACGTCGAGAGCTGGCAGCCCCAACCCATGTCACCAGTGGCGCTGCAGCGCTCACGCGAGATCGCCAAGGCCGTCACCGACAACCTGGGCGGTCAGGGCCTCTTCGGTGTGGAGCTCTTCGTCAAGGGCGACATGGTGTGGTTCAGCGAGGTCAGCCCCCGCCCGCACGACACGGGCCTGGTCACGTTGAGCACGCAGGTGCAAAGCGAGTTCGAGCTGCACGCGCGCGCCATCCTGGGCCTGCCGGTGGACACCACGCTGCGCCAGGCGGGTGCATCGGCCGTGATCTACGGTGGCGTCGACACGCAGGACGTGCAGTTCGAAGGCGTGGCCGAGGCCTTGTCCGTGCCTGGCACCGACCTGCGCCTGTTCGGCAAGCCCGAGAGCTTCGTCAAGCGCCGCATGGGCGTGGCCGTGGCCACCAGCACCGACGTCGACAGCGCACGCGCCAAGGCGCGCGAGGCCGCAGCGAAGGTGACGGTGCGCGCCCGCAGCTGAGGGCCCTGAACCGCCCTGAACGGCAACACTGGCTGGCGCGGATCAAGTTCCGCCGCCGGCCTGCGCTTCGTTGTGGGCAGCCAGCAGGATCGGGGCGGTGCCCGCCAGCATGAAACGCAACTGCGCATCGAGCCGGCCCGCGCGGGCCAGCAGCCCCTCCAGCGAGAGCAACTCGATTTCCGCGTAGTGCAGCGACAGCACCTGCTCGCGCTCGAGGTCGCGCAGCGCCTTGTTCACCGTCTGCCTCGACACCCCCAGCATCTGCGCCAGGTAGTCCTGGGGCAGCCGCAAGCGCCTGCGCAGGCCTGATTTGGCGCTTTGCCCGTAGTTCACCGCCGCAAACAAGAGCCTGCGCGACAAACGTTGCTGCAGGGTGAGCGAAGCGCTGTCCTCCAAAGCGGTCGTGACCACCCTCAACTGACCGCAAGCCAGCCGAGCCAGGTCGCGCCAATGGACCGGGTTGGCATCCAGCCAGGGCTCGATGAGCGAGCGGGGCACGCTCATCACGGTGCTGTCGGTGTCGGCCACCGCCGCCATGCCCTGGGGGATGCGGTCGATCAGGCTGACCTCGCCGAACCAGTGATAAGGCTCGACATACCAGGTCAAGCGCTGCGTGCCGTGCTCGGGGTGGGTCGAGCCCATGCACAGGGCCCCGGCGATGACGCAGCACAGCCCGTCCTGCGCGTCGTCGCGCAAGGGCTCCCCGGCGGCGAGGTGAATCAGGCGAGCGCGCTCCACCAGCGCCTCCTGCATGGCGGTCGGACAAGCGCCAAACCAGACGTGGGTGCGCAAGGCTGGCAGGAGGGCGGCCGGGGTGGCGTCAACGCGACGGGACATGTGTCATCGGGCAAAAAATAAGGCAGCAAGGGGCGACACCCCCCACATGGGTTAGATGCGGCACGTACAACTGTCTGTTTGTTGACAATATCATGGCCGCACACGTCCTACGATTCGGACATTGTTCACGACAACCCACATCGTCCTATGAGCTCGAGCCAAGCAGTCCATCCCGGCGCCATCCTGCGCACCCAGTTCATGGAACGCAACGGCCTGTCGGCGAGTGGCCTGGCCATCCGCCTGCACGTGCCCGCCCCCCGCGTGAACGACATCGTGCGCGAGCGCCGAGGCATCAGCCCCGATTCCGCCTTGCGTCTGGCCCGATTCTTCGGCACCACCGCCCAGTACTGGATGGACCTGCAAACGGCCTACGACCTGCGCGTGGCCGAAGAGCAAGCGGGTGAGCAGATCCGCCGCGAGATCGCCACGCTGCAGTCCTTGCCCCCGAAGGCGGGCACTGCGGCCTCCACACCGGTGCTGGCGGCAGCCTGAAGCACCTCTCGGGCGGGCCCAGGCATGTCCGATTCGCCTGATTGCGTCCGCCTGACCCATCCCCCACAAGGGTAAGACGCCAGCCGATCACTGATTGGCGTTCAACATTCCCCGCACCTGTTCAGCCACCTGCCTCGGCAGGTCACTGGAAGGCCACTTCGGCGAAGCTGCGCAGCTTGCGGCTGTGCAACTGGCCCTGCACATTGCTGCGCAAGCGCTCGATGGCGCACAACCCGATGCGCAGGTGCTGGTCCACTCGCTCTCGGTAGAACTGGTTGGCCATGCCGGGCAGCTTGAGCTCGCCGTGCAAAGGCTTGTCGCTCACGCACAGCAGCGTGCCGTAAGGCACCCGGAAGCGGAAACCGTTGGCCGCGATGGTCGCGCTTTCCATGTCCAGCGCCACGGCGCGGCTCTGACTGAAGCGCCGCTCGGGCTCGCGCTGAGGCAGCAACTCCCAGTTGCGGTTGTCGGTGGACGCCACGGTGCCCGTGCGCATGATGCGCTTGAGCTCGTAGCCGTGCAGCTGGGTCACCTCCGCCACCGCGCCTTCCAGCGCCAGCTGGATTTCGGCCAGCGGCGGGATCGGCACCCACAGCGGCAGGTCTTCGTCGAGCACATGGTCTTCGCGCACATAGCCGTGGGCCAGCACGTAGTCGCCCAGTTGCTGCGAGTTGCGCAGGCCCGCGCAGTGCCCCAGCATGATCCAGGCGTGCGGGCGCAGCACCGCGATGTGGTCGGTGATGGTCTTGGCGTTGGCCGGACCCACGCCGATGTTGACCATGGTCACGCCCATGCGGTCCTTGCGGACGAGGTGGTAGGCCGGCATCTGCGGCAGGCGCGGCGGCACGGCGCCCAGGGCGTCGAGCGGCTCGGCAGCCTGGCCCACTCGACGCGTGACCACGTTGCCCGGCTCGACGAACGCAATGCAGTCGTCGTCGTCGCGCGGGTTGGCGGGAT
>NZ_DCXA01000115.1:7016-7998 GCF_002328915.1 Aquabacterium sp. UBA2148 | reverse complement strand
TGCTGGGACTGATGGCGCTGGTGGCCGTTTTCTGGGGCGGCGCTCGAGGGCTCGACAGCTGGCAGGCATCCCGATCTGCTGCGGCCGTGCGGGAGCACAGCCAGCGGGTGGACATCACGCTCTACACGACCTCGACGTGCCCTTACTGCGCGAAAGCCATCGCATGGCTGAATCAGCACGAAGTGCGCTGGCGGGAATGCAACGTTGAAACCGATGCCGCTTGCCAGAAGACCTACGTCGAACAAGGCGCGCCGGGCGTGCCGCTGGTGCGCGCCGGAGAACTCTGGCACCTGGGTTTTCATGCCCCCTGGCTGGCCGAGGCCCTGGCTGCACAGGACAAGGGCGATCCGCCTCAGTCGCTCAAGCCCAGCCGAGAGAGCTCCCCGCGCCCTTGACGCAACACCTGCGCGCCACCCTGGCTCAGGTCGATGACGGTGGTGGGCGCCATGGGACACGCCCCAGCATCCACAACCGCCTGAATGCGCTTTTGCAGGGCCTCGCGGATGAGTTGTGCATCGTTGAGGGGCTCGACCTCATCGGGCAGGATCAGGGTGGTGGCCAGCAGCGGTTGGCCCATTTCGGTCAGCAGCGACTGCGTGACGCGGTGGTCTGGCACCCTCAGCCCGATCGTGCGCCGCGAGGGGTGCGACACCCGCCTGGGCACCTCTTTCGTGGCCTCCAGGATGAAGGTGTATGGCCCTGGCGTGGCCAGCTTGAGCAGCCGGTATTGCTGGTTGTCGACCCGCGCGTAGCTGGCCAGCTCGGAGAGGTCTCGGCACAACAGCGTCAGGTGATGGCGCTCGTCAACGCCACGGATGCGCCGCAGCTGATCCACCGCGGACTTGTCGTCGAGGTGGCAAACCAGGGCATAGCTGGAATCGGTGGGCACCGCGACCACGCCGCCCTGGTGCAGGAACGCTGCCGCCTGCTTGAGCAATCGAGGCTGGGGGTGTTCCGGGTGAACTTCAAAAAGTTGGGCCAA
>NZ_DCXA01000115.1:3311-6936 GCF_002328915.1 Aquabacterium sp. UBA2148 | reverse complement strand
AAAAAGTTGGGCCATGGCCCGAGCCTATCTCGAATGCCGCACCGTCGAATGTCAAAGCAGCCCCAGCGGACCCACGAGGCCTGGCCTCAAGGCCGAAGGATGCGATCCTGCAACGCAGCCCAGACAGGCGTGACCTTGCCTGGCAAGTCTGGCAGCGCACCCAAGTCGGTGTGGCTCTCGGAAGGGTCGTGGAAGTCGGAGCCACGTGAAGCCAGCAAATCGAACTCGATGGCCATGTCGGCGTAACGCGCGTACTCGGCCACCGTGTGGCTGCCGGTGACGACCTCGACACCACGTCCACCGTGAGCTTTGAACTCGCTGAACAGGGCGAACTCTTCGTTCGGCGTGAAGTCGTATCGCCCGGGGTGCGCGATGACGGCCACACCCCCAGCTCCGGTGATCCAGCGCACGGCGTCGCTCAGACGCGCCCAGCTGTGCGGCACGAACCCGGGTTTGCCTTCGGCAAGGTAGCGGCGAAACACGTCGTGGGGATCGGCGCAAACGCCGATTTCGACGATGTAGCGAGCGAAATGCGTGCGAGAGATCAAGTCAGGGTTGCCGACGAACTTCAGCGCGCCTTCGAAGGCATTCGGGATGCCGACTTTGGCCAGCTCGGCCCCGATGTCGCGAGCGCGGCGCTCGCGGCCGTTGCGTGTGTCAGCCAGGCCCTGCAGCAGATGCGGGTCATCCGGATCGAACCCCAATCCGACGATGTGCACCGTCTTGCCGGCGAATGTCACCGAGATCTCTGCGCCCGGCAGGTAAGCCATGCCCAGACTCGCCGCAGCAGCGTGCGCTCGGTGCTGACCACCGACCTCATCGTGATCGGTGAGTGACCACAGCGCCACCCCGTTGGCAGCGGCGCGCTCGGCCACCGCCTCCGGGGTCAGGGTGCCGTCGGAAACGTTGGAGTGGCAGTGCAGGTCGGCGTTGATCAAGTGCATGGTTGTCACATGCTAACAATCGGCAGGCAGCCCGACCAACTGAAGGGTCACTGCGGGCGCTCGGAGCCCCAGCGGCTCGCCGAGCGCGCATGGCGGGCTTGCTGAACCGCCAGCGCCTGAAGGCTGCCCAGCGTCAGTTCGCGGATGAGTTGTTCGTTGACGGGTTGGCGATAGCGAAACTTCACGTGGCGCATGCCCTTGCCCGCGCCTTCCAGCTCAGGGAACTCGCTCAGCAGCATGACACCATTGAAGACCTGCAGGTGGGCATTGGCCTTGAACAAGACGAGAGCCAGCACGTTGTCGTGCTCGTTCATGAAACACAGATTGCCCCATTTGACCTCGGGGCGAAGATGAGGCGCAGCGGCCAGGATGGCGCGGTGCATGATCTGGGCGGTCTCGCGCTGCTCGGGCCGCAGGCTGTCGTAGAACGCGTTGACCAGTGCAGGTGATTGAAGGGGTCTGCGCATGGAGGTCGGGGGCCAGGTAGGGGTGCAACTTCAGACACGGGCACCGCCACACCCCCTCCCACGGATCGGGCGCAGGCACCTTGGTGCTTGCGCAGACCAGACGGGGTCACTCTCTGCCGTTTATCGGGCACGCCCCAGCAAAGAGGCTCGCCATTGTTCGCAGTCGGGCGACCACCAGTTTGCAGCAGGCGCCTCGTGTCTGCCCTCATTGTAACGGAGCGTAATGAAACCTGTGCATTGTGGATGCCCGCAGCCCAGGCCTTTTCACGTGACGAAAATCACGCTCCCGTCGCGTTCCCATCAGGTCTTGGGCAAGGTCACGCCACGCTGGCCCTGGTACTTGCCGCCGCGGTCTTTGTAGCTGGTTTCGCAGACCTCGTCGCTTTCGAAGAACAGCACCTGCGCGCAACCCTCGCCTGCGTAGATCTTGGCCGGCAGCGGCGTGGTGTTGCTGAACTCGAGGGTCACGTAGCCCTCCCACTCCGGCTCGAACGGCGTGACATTGACGATGATGCCGCAGCGCGCGTAAGTGCTCTTGCCCAGGCAGATGGTGAGCACGTTGCGCGGGATGCGGAAGTACTCGACGGTGCGCGCCAGCGCGAAGCTGTTGGGCGGGATGATGCAGACGTCGGACTCGATGTCGACGAAGCTCTTTTCGTCGAAGTTCTTGGGGTCGACCACCGTGCTGTGGATGTTGGTGAAGACCTTGAACTCGGGGGCGCAGCGGATGTCGTAGCCGTAGCTGCTCGTGCCGTAGCTGACGATCTTGTGGCCATCGGCGGCGTAGCGAACCTGGCCGGGCTCGAACGGTTCGATCATGCCGTGCTCTTCGGCCATGCGGCGGATCCAGCGGTCGGACTTGATGCTCATGCGGGTGTGCTCCTGTGACGTCGAGCGACATTGTGCTTGATCCGCAGGGCATCCGATGCGATGCACCGACCTGGCACCCGAATTGCATATCCTCAGGCACAAACACAAGCGTCACCCACGATGGTGCACGCGCTAGCTGAGGTAAACATGTCCGACTTCAAGTCATTCCTCAAATCGGGGCATGCCCCGACTTTGTTCGCGTCGTTTCTCTATTTCGGCTTTTCCTGCTGCATCTGGGTGCTCAACGGGGCCATGGCACCGTTCATCACCGAAGACCTGCAGCTTTCGGCCGCCGAAAAGGGCCTGATGCTGTCGATCCCCATCTTCGCGGGCGCGCTCATGCGTTTCCCGCTGGGCATCCTGGCGCAGTACATCGGCCGCAAGTCGGCCACCCTGGTCGAAATGGGCATGATCGTCGTGGCCATGCTGTTCGGCTACTTCTTCGTGCACACCTTCAACGACCTGCTGGCCATGGGCGTGCTGCTGGGCATCGCCGGCGCCAGCTTCGGCGTGGCGCTGTCGCTGGGCTCGGGCTCCTTCCCACCCAAGCACAAGGGCCTGGCCATGGGCCTGGTGGGCGCGGGCAACGTGGGCACGGCGGTGTCGGTGCTGGTGGCGCCGCCGCTGGCTTTGGCCTACGGCTGGCAGACGGTGTACGGCCTGGCCGCCATCGCCATCCTGATCCCGATGATCGTGATGGTTGTCTTCGCGCAGGAGCCGCCTGACCGCGATCAGCACGCCTCGTTCCGCGAGCACATCGCCTGCCTGTTCGAGAAGGACGGTTGGGCCTTCAGCATCATCTATGGCGTGACCTTCGGCGGCTTCATCGGCCTGACCTCGTTCCTGCCCAGCTACTACTACGAGCAGTTCCACGTCAGCAAGGTGCAGGCCGGTCAGCTGACCATGCTGGCGGCCTTCATGGCCGCGGCGCTGCGCATCTTCGGCGGCTGGATCTCCGACCGCTGGGGCGGCGTCAACACGCTGACCGTGGTGATCATCACCGTCGCCATCTCGCTGGTGCTGTGCGGCCTGGCCGACCAGTCGCTGGTGCTGACCACGCTCTTGATGATGGTGTGCTTCGCGGCCCTGGGCACCGGCAATGGCGCGCTGTTCCAGCTGGTGCCGCTGCGCTGGCCCCTGAGCACGGCCGTGGCCGGCTCGATGATCGGTGAGATCGGCGCCCTCGGTGGCGGCCTGGTGCCCAACGCCATGGGCCTGGCCAAGCAACACACCGGCAGCTATTTCCTGGGCTTTGTCGCCATCGCGGTGCTGGCCGTGATGTCTCTGCTGATGATGCGCGTCATGCAGGTCCGCTGGACGCGCACCTGGGCAGAAAAAGGCGGG
>NZ_DCXA01000115.1:0-3247 GCF_002328915.1 Aquabacterium sp. UBA2148 | reverse complement strand
GGCGGGCGCGCCCGCACCTCCGGTGGCACTTCGGCCGCGTTCAATCAGACCGCAAGCTCCAGCCGCTGAACCTCACCCCGAGGCCACCGTCACGACGGGGACGGGCTCACAAGGCCTGCCCCTGATCGCCGAAAGCAGTTTTCAGTTTCTGTCGCCGGACACCCCGCGAGGCCACCGCCCGCGGGGTTTGTCGTTTCTGGGACGCTCCAGGTCCTTCAACCGGCCTTAGACCGGCGTTCAACGAGCTCAACGACCACTGGGCAGGAACACCAGCCAATACACCAGCAGCAGGTTGAACAGCACCGAGACACCCAGCGCGATCTTCCAGACCATGGCCGGGTCACGGGCCAGCAGGGGAGAGGCCGCCGGAGCACTCAAGGGACGCGAAGCGCCGCGCTCCAGGGCCAGCAGCATTTCCTCTGCGGTCTCGAAGCGCTGCTTGTGGTCGCGCGCGATGGCCTTCAGAACGATGTGGTCCAGCCAGATGGGCACGTCGGGCCGCAGGCGCGAAGGCGGCACCGGGTCGCGCCGGTAGCGGGCGATCTGGTAGGGCTCGATCTCGCCGTGGGGCAGGCGGCCGGTCAGCCAGACGTACAGCGACACACCCAGGGCGAAAAGGTCGGACTGGAACGTCGCTCGCGAGAGCGCCGGGTCGTCGCCCCACTGCTCGGGGTTCATGTAGCTGGGCGTGCCGGCGTGCAGCACGCGCAGCGATTCAGGCTCCTTGCCTGACAAGGCCACCCCCAGATCGAGGATGCGCCACTGGCCGTCGTCACCGAGGTGCAGGTTGTCGGGCTTGATGTCGCGGTGGATGACGCCATGCTGGTGCAGGCGCCCCAACGTTCGCACCAAGGCGGTGATGCCCGCGATGATTTCGTGCACCGGGAAGCGCTGCCCGTTTTCGAGCATGTGGCCCAGCGTCTGCCCGCCCAGCCAGTCGGACAGGGTGTAGAAGAAGGTGGGCTGATCGGGCTCGACCACGTGCAGGAAGCCGCGCGCTTCGCGCTCGGACACCCGCGCCCCCAGCCAGGCCTCGTGGGCAAGCATCTGGCGCTCTTCGGGGTCGCTGGCACGTGCTTCGTGCAATGTCTTGAGGGCCTGCACACGGCCGCTGGCCAGGTGCTTGACGCGGTAGACGCGGTGCACGCCGTTGTTGAACACAAGGGCCTCAACCTGCATGCCGTCGATCACTTCGCCGTCTTTCAGGCGCTGAGGCACCGGCAGTTGATGGCTGCGTCGGGTGTGGTCTTCCAGGGTGGCGGCATCGAGCCCCGTGACGCGGATCACGAGCGCCGTGGCGTTGTCGCGCCCGCCCGAGGCCAGGGCCTTGGCCACCATGGCATCGGCGGCCTCCTGCGGGGCGCCCTGCTGGGCGAACTGCTGGATCTGGCGGGCCGAGAGCACACCGTGCACGCCGTCGCTGGTGAGCACGAAGACATCGTGCACCTGGAGGTCGCCGCTGAAATAGTCGACCTTGACGGACTCATCCAGACCGATGGCGCGCGTCAGGCCATTTTGAAAGGTGAGTTGGCCCAACGTGTGGTCTTGTGTCAGCTGTGTGCACTCGCCATGGCGGATCAGCCAGGCTCGGGTGTCGCCCACGTGGGCCAGGGTGTAGCCATGGGCGCGCAGCACCAGTGCCGTGAGCGTGCTCATGCCGGCGCCGCCCGTTCGATCGTCGCTGCGCACCGACTGGCGACGGCGGTTGTGGTCGACCAACCAGGCGTTCTGCGACGAGATCAGGCGCTCAAGGGCCACGGTCGGGTCCCAGGTGGCGGGGGTGGCGTACCAGTCTCGCAGCAGGCCCATCACGGTGGTTTGTGCGGCCTCTTTGCCCAAGCCCCCCTGCGAGACCCCATCGGCCACGGCGGCGATGACGCCCCACGCCGACTCACCCGCCGCAGGGCGTCGCACCGCAGCGAAATCTTCCATGTCGGTGCGGGGCCCGCGTTCGCTGGCCCAGCCGATGTCCACGTCGAAACTCATGTCTTCCTCAGCAGGAGCGTGTTTTGGTCTTGCCCATGGCGCTCACGCACACTCATGGTGCCACGCCCGTTTTCGATGCAGCTCGCAAGATTTGCGCCCGCATTCGGTGCAACGGGTCTGCGCGCCCCTGGCCCTTTAATTGCTTGCATCCACGGCACAAAAAGATTGATACCGCTGATGGAGCACGCACATGACCAAACAGAAGTTGGTGATGGTGGGCAATGGCATGGCTGGCGTTCGGGCCCTGGAAGAGCTGCTCAAGCTCGCCCCCGACCTGCATGACATCACCGTGTTCGGGGCCGAACCGCACCCGAACTACAACCGCATCATGTTGTCACCGGTCCTGGCCGGTGAACAGACGATCGACGAGATCATCCTCAACCCGGTGAGCTGGTACGAGGAGCACGGCATTCGCCTGCGCATGGGCCGCAAGGTCACGCGCATCGACCGCGCGCGTCGGGTCGTCATCGCCGACGATGGCTCGGAAGAGCCTTATGACCGCCTGCTGCTGGCCACGGGCTCGAACCCCTTCATCTTGCCTGTGCCGGGCAAGGAGCTCGAAGGCGTGATCGCCTACCGCGACATCGCCGACACGCAGGCCATGATCGAGACCGCTGCCACGCACCGCCACGCGGTGGTGATCGGTGGTGGCCTGCTGGGCCTGGAAGCGGCCAACGGCCTGCGCCAGCGCGGCATGGAGGTCACCGTGGTGCACCTGGCGCCCTGGCTGCTCGAGCGCCAACTTGACGAGGTGGCGGGCAAGCTGCTGCAGCGCGCGCTCGAAGATCGAGGCATCCGCTTCCTGCTGCCAGCACAAACCGAAGCCTTGCTGGACGATGGCGCGGGTCGTGTGCGAGCCGTGCGCTTCAAGGACGGCCAGGAAGTGCTGGCGGATCTGGTGGTGATGGCCGCAGGCATCCGCCCCAACACCGAACTGGCGCGCAAGGCCGGCATCGGCTGTGCCCACGATGGCCGTGGCGGCATCAGTGTCACCGACACCATGCAGACCGTCACCGACCCGCGCATCTACGCCGTGGGGGAATGCGCATCGCACCGGGGCGTGGCCTACGGACTGGTCGCCCCCCTGTACGAGCAGGGCAAGGTGGTGGCCAACCACCTCGCACGCCTGGGCATTGGGCGCTACCTGGGCTCGCAGGTCTCAACCAAGCTCAAGGTCACCGGCATCAACCTGTTTTCTGCGGGTGACTTCATGGGTGGCGACGACACCGAGGAGATCGTGCTGTCCGACCCGATGGGTGGC
>NZ_DCXA01000113.1:1594-5453 GCF_002328915.1 Aquabacterium sp. UBA2148 | reverse complement strand
AGGCCCCGGCCGCCCGTGGCGGCTGGCTGCGCGGCGGCGTGCTGCGCCAGCAGGCGCGCGAACTCATCGCCACCTACGGCATCAAGACCCAGGGTGAAAACGCCCCCATCCGATCGCTCTCGGGCGGCAACGTGCAGCGCGCCGTGCTGGCCCGCGAGCTCGACGGCCAGGTCGACGTGCTGCTCGTGGCCAACCCCGTCTTCGGCCTCGACTTCGCCGCCGTGGCCGAGATCCACTCGCGCATCATGGCTGTGCGCAACGCTGGTGGTGCCGTGTTGCTCATCAGCGAAGACCTCGACGAGTTGCTCAAGCTCGCCGACCGCATCGTCGTGGTGAGCGAAGGCCAGGTGGTGCACAGTTGCGACGCACGCGACGCCGACCGCCACGTGCTCGGCAGCTTCATGGGCGGCCACCACCACGGGCCGAACGACCACGGCACACACCAGGAGGCCGCATGACCCGCTTCGCACCCCTGACCCTCAACGCCCAGCCCTTCGAATTCGACTTCGACGTCGCGCACACCGCGCTCATCGTCATCGACATGCAGCGCGACTTCGTCGAGCCTGGCGGCTTCGGCGCCTCGTTGGGCAACGACGTCAACTTGCTGCGCGCCATCATCCCCACCGTGCGCCGAGTGATGGACGCCTGGCGCGCCGCCGGCGGCCTCCTCATCCACACCCGCGAAGGCCACGCGCCCGACCTGTCCGACTGCCCGCCCGCCAAGCGCCTGCGCGGCTCGCCCAGCCTGCGCATCGGCGACGTCGGCCCCATGGGGCGCATCCTCATCCAGGGTGAACCGGGCCACGGCATCATCCCCGAGCTGGCGCCTCTGCCCGGCGAGCCCGTCATCGACAAGCCTGGCAAAGGCTCCTTCCACGCCACCGGCCTGCAGGAGCTGCTCGCGTCACGCGGCATCACGCACCTCATCATCATGGGCGTGACCACCGAGGTCTGCGTGCAGACCACCATGCGCGAAGCCAACGACCGCGGCTACGACTGCCTGCTGGTCGAGGATGGCACCGAGAGCTATTTCCCTGAATTCAAGGCCGCCACGCTGGCGATGATCCGCGCGCAAGGCGGCATCGTCGGCTGGACCGCACCCAGCGCCGAGCTGCTGTCGGCCCTGGCGCCGGTGGCGGCCACGCCGCTGTGAGCGGGCCGCAGGTGCCTGCCATCGGCCTGACGATCACCCCCCAACTGACCACCCGCCACCCATCGCTTCCATGACCCTGCCACCCGACCAGGTCAATCGCCCCGATGTTGTCGCCGAGCTGACCGCGCTGTTCCTCGATTACGAGGCCGCGCTCATGGCCAACGATGCAGACGCGCTCAACGGCTATTTCTGGCAGCACGATGCCGTCACCCGCTACGGCATCGCCGACACGCAAAAAGGCCACGCGGCCCTGGTGGCCTACCGCGCCAGCGTGCCAGCCCCTGATTTCACGCGCGCCCTGCACGATGTGCGGATCACCACCTTCGGCGCCGACATGGCCGTGGCCATGTGCGAGTTCCGCCGCAGCGACACCCCTTTGCACGGTTTCCAGACCCAGACCTGGGTGCGCCTGCCTTCGGGGTGGAAAATCGTGTCTGCTCACGTGAGCATGGTGCCCTTGGACAAAAGTGCGCCACCCGGATCTCCCCCGCGTTGAAGGCACCATGACCCTGGTTTCGGTTCTGTCTCCTGCTGACCTGCCCGCCGCCACCCTGGCCGAGCGGGCTTACGCCCAGATCAAGCAGTTGATCTTCGACTTTCACCTGCTGCCAGGTGACCGATTCTCGGAGGCCGACCTCACCCAACGCGTGCAAGTCAGCCGCACGCCTTTGCGGCAGGCCCTGCAGCGCCTGCAACGCGAAGGCTTCTTGCTCGTGTTCCCGAAAAGTGGCTGGCAGGTTGCGCCGCTGAATTTCGAGGCCTTCGACCAGCTCTACGACCTGCGCATCCTGCTGGAAACCCATGCCGTGGCGCGCCTTTGCGAAGCCGAGGAGCGGCCCACGCTGCGCGAGTTGGCCGACACCTGGCTGGTCCCGGCGGAAGACCGCCTCAATCACCCTCTGCCCGTGGGGCAGATGGACGAAGAGTTCCACGCTGCCCTGGTTCGGGCGGTGGGCAACAGCGAGATGACCCGTGTGCACGCAGACATCACCGAGCGCATCCGCATCATCCGGAGGCTGGATTTCATCAAGCCTGCGCGCGTGGACCTGACCTACGACGAACACGCGCGCATCGTGAGGGCCATCACCAGGCGGCGCACCGACGAGGCGCAACGCCTGCTGCGCGCTCACGTTGAGCAGAGCAAGCTGGAGGTGCGGCACATCACGCTCGACATGCTTTACCAGGCTCGACAGCGGCTGGCGGCCGAGCTCGCCTGACCCGATGAGCCCTGTGCCGATGGCTCAGCGGCCTCAGATGGACGCGGAGTGAATGCTCAATTCGTTGAGGCGACCCAGCACCAGGCGGTCCCGGGGGTCGATGGTGAGCGTGCAGCCCCGCCCTTCAAAGCGGTAGTGGTGCCCGGTGATCGAAGACAGCACGCTGAGCGTGCCCTGCCCGTGATAGACCGCGTGACAGGACCCGCGCGGTGAGCGACCGGTGTCGGGCGCCGCGACTGGGGTGGGCAATGCGGTGTGGTCGGACTGGGGCTTGGCTGTGGCCAGCGAATGCTGCGGCGCGCTCGGGGTGGAGCGTCCTGCGGTCAAGGTGTGAGCCGCTGCGTGGGGGGGCGCCAGCCAGCGAGAGCGCGCGCGGTGCTCGCGGCCTTCACGCGAGGCGACTGCCAGCGAGTGATCGGCCAGGGGAGGGAAGGGGGCGAATGGAATGGGGCCAGTGCGGCGAAGGGGACGGGCGATCACGGCGAACTCCTGCAGGTCGGACAACGGGCAGATGCCAGTTTCCAGATGGGAGCCCTCGCTGGAAATCCCCTTCGGTGGGGCCTTCTTTTGGGGGAAACGGGGGGAAGGGCTCAACGCCCGAACACCGTCAACACCCCGGTGTAGCCGTACAGGTGGTGGCGGGCCACCTCACCCCCCGCGAAGAACCCGACGATGGGCAGGTTGCCCAGCGCATGCGACACCAGTTCCATTTCCGCGTTGAGCCCGCCGAACTGGGCACCGCCACGGCCGGCGCAGCTGACGTAGATCGCCCCCACCGCCTCGCGTCCGGGGTGCTCGTCGGGGTCGAACTCCTCGCGCACCTCGGCGCAAGCGCGAACCAGGTCTTGCCGGGCAGCTTGCGGATGGCGCTGGCAAAACGCCAGCTGCATGCCCTCCTCGACGTTGTCGGCCAGCGCCACGCCCTGGCGGCCAGGGTCCAGCCCGATGAGGTGGCGCACGCGCGTGTCCGCGCCGAAGTGGCGACCGTGCTCCAGCAGGTCGCTGCCGGCATCGGTCACCCCCGCGAGGGTGGCGCGCACCTTGGGCAGGGCCTGGCGCTGCCAGCCTTCGCTCGCGGTGGTGGCGGTCATGCCCAGGTCCTGGAGCAAACAAGACAGGGCGGGGCGGCCGTCGAGCTCATAGACCACGTTGCGTTCGGCCCGCGTCACCACGCGGCGGGGCCCCACCGGCGTGCAGCCCTGGCTCACGCGAGACACCAGCCGCACGCCTGGCGAGAACGCCACACCCGACAGGCCACCGTGCCACACACCGCTGCTGGCCCATTCGGAGCCTGGCGCGGCTTCGGCAGACGCAACTGGTGACCAGGCCAGGTGCGGACTGCCATGGCGCCCGGCGCTGAGCCCGCCAAACAGGTAGCCGGTGTCGGTGCGCGCGGCCAGCTCCGCGATCAGCTCGGCCAGCTCGGGGCTGCGCGCGTCGGCGTGAACCTGGGCGGTGTGGGCCCGCCAGCCGCCATGGGTCGGCAAGT
>NZ_DCXA01000113.1:0-1493 GCF_002328915.1 Aquabacterium sp. UBA2148 | reverse complement strand
CCATGGGTCGGCAGGCCGGCGGCGAAGGCCGGCAGCGGCTGGCGGCCATGAAAGAGTCGGAAATCCGCCGGGGGCAGGTTGCAGACCATCACCGCCAACGCAGGCTCGTCCATGTACTCCACCCCGGTGGCCAGCACCCCGACCCCCACGGCACCCACCCAACTGACGCCAGGCATCCGCTCGCGCAAGGCACGCAGCACCTCCTCGCAGCCGTGAGCCAGTTCGTCCGTCAGGTAACACCAGCCCAGCGTGGGCCCCATCTCTTCAACGCCCTGTGCGCTCAGCTGTGCCCACACGATTTCCACGGCCAGCTCGGGCAGTGGGTGGGTCGCGTGGGCGTGCAGGAAGCTCAAGGCAGACGGGGGTGTCGCCGGGTTGGCGGGCGACGACGAGGGGGACTGGGGCACGCGGCGGCTCCGTCTGCGGCTCAGCTGGCGTCCGAGCCGCTGGCCTTGCGGGCGCTTCGAGGCTTGGCGGTGGTCTTGCGGCCGGCGGCGGTCTTGCGCGTCGGCTGGCGAGCGCTTGTTTTGGGTGCCGTGGCGGCCTGCTCGCCCATCATCTGCTCACCCATGGACTGCGCCGTCTGAGCCGTCTGCGATGCCAGGTGGGTGAACTGCTGGGTCAGGGTGTCCCACCAGCGCATGGGGTTGATCAGCTCGGCTGGTGGCGACGGCGTCTCGGCAGAAGCGCCTTCGGCCTTGGGCTCGGGGGCTGGGGGCGGTTCAGGGGCTGGCGCGGCCGCTTCACTGGTGCGGGCCCGCAAGGCGTCGCGCACGGCGTCCATCGACACGTTCATGCCCTGTAGCGTGCTGAGCGTCATCTTCTGGACTTCCAGGCCCTGGATCGTCATGGCGATCATGCGGGCGTTCTGTTCCAGCCAGAACTGAACGGTGCGCAAATCCTGGATGCGTTTGTCAAGCTCTTGAGGGTCCAGCGTCGGCATGCTCCATGCGGGCATGGCGCCGGACTGGGCACTTGCGCCTTGCAGGTTGGGCAGGGCGCTGCCGGCGGCCTTGAGCCAGTCCTGGAAGAAGTCGAGGCCAGCCCCCAGGCCCGCGAACGGTGGGCTGCTGGCGTTCGAGCCGGAGGGGTCCGGGCTGGTCGGTCGCGTGGGCATGGCCGTCTCCTTGGGGTGCTGCGGGCACCTGGTGTGTTGAAACCATTGTGCCCGCAAGCGCGGTGGCTTGGCAGGGGGCGGACATCGCCCGCGAGCATAATCGGCGCCTCGATGCAACGCCGCGATCTCTTCCTTCACCTGACCCGCTTTGCCGCTGCCCTGGCCTGGCAGCAGGTGTTCTCGGCGGGTGCGCAAGCGCAGTCTCGGCCAGACGAGGCCTGGGCGTCGCAAGACGATCCGTTTCCTTTGGGCGTGGCCAGCGGTGAGCCATTGCCCGACGCCGTCGTGTTGTGGACCCGATTGGCGCCGCGCCCCCTTCAGGCCGATGGCGGCATGCCGCAAGCCGCGGTGCCGGTGCGCTGGGAAGTGGCCGCCG
>NZ_DCXA01000066.1:0-5332 GCF_002328915.1 Aquabacterium sp. UBA2148 | reverse complement strand
CGGGTGCCCCCTCAACAGCATGCCTCTGCCGCCGCGCCCGTTTCCGGGCGCTGGCTGCGCTCGCCCATCGCGGCCTGGCGGCTGACCCGCGCGGTGCTCCACATCCTCTGGGGCGTGGTGCTGGTGCTCACCGTCTGGGACCGGCTCGATGCGCGCCAGCGGCGCGAACGCCACCTCGACTGGTCCAGGAAGCTGGTGAACCGCCTTGGCGTCACGCTGGAGGTGCGCGGCACGCCTCACCCGTCGGCCAAGCTCGTGGTGGGCAACCACGTTTCCTGGCTGGACATCGTCGCCATCAACTCGGTGATGCCCTCGCGCTTTGTCTCCAAGGCGGAGGTGGCAAGCTGGCCGATCGTGGGGCGCCTGGTGACGGCGGCAGGCACCCTTTACCTGGTGCGCGAACGCCGACGCGACGCCATGCGCGTGCTCGGCCTGATGGCCCAGGCCCTGCGCGATGGCGACACCGTCGCCGTCTTCCCCGAGGGCACGACCGGGCCGGGAGGCCACATCATGCCCTTTCACGCCAACCTGCTGCAGGCCGCCATCGACGCGCCAGCACCGGTGCAACCCGTGGTCATCGCCTACCGGGAGCACGGCCATGCCGTCAGCCCCTCGGCCGCGTACGTGGGCGACATCGGGCTGCTGCAATCGCTGTGGATGACCGTCACCGCACGGCGTTTGGTGGTGCGCGTCGAGTTCCTCGAAGCGCGAACGGTGGCCCATGCCGACCGCCGGGCGCTGTCCGATCACCTCCATCAGGACATGAGCGCCACGTTGCAACGGACGATCTGCGAAAACCCGCAGACGTGACATAAGCCCGTTGTACGACGTCTTATTCGGACAACTCTCGCGGGTTTCAGCCGATAGTCTGAGCACTCCACATCGCGACATTCTTGCGGTGCGGTAACAAAATCCGTCTCTCGGTCGGTGTCAACCACTCGATCCGGGGGTCGAGCGCTCAATTCACCCTGATGAGGAGCCCCTCCATGTCCGACAAGACACTGCAGCGCCTGCCCCTGGCGCTCGCCGCCCTGCTGACTTGCCTCAGCGCTCATGCCGATTTCGTTTCTGATGACGGCAAAGCCCGCCTCTCTGGTTTTGGCACCGTGGGCGCAGCCCGCACCAACTCCGACGACGCCTTGTTCAACTACCCGGGACAAGGCGGTGGGGTGGACAAGCAGGTGGGCATGGAGGTTGACACCAAAGTCGGCCTGCAAGGCACTTACAAGTTCACCAACTCCATCTCGGGCACCGCGCAGGTGCTCACCAAATACCGCGCTCAAGGCCAGTACCAGCCGGAGTTCGAGTGGGCATTTGCCAAGTGGCAAGCCACTCCTGGCCTGTCGATTCGCGCAGGGCGCATCGGCGCGCCGTACTTCATGATTTCGGACTTCCGTGACGTCGGGTTCGCCAACACCGCCATCCGTCCGCCGCTGGATGTGTATGGCCAGGTGCCTGTCAGCTCTGCCGATGGCGGTGACATCAGCTACCAGATGAACCTGGGTGGCGCGACCATCACCTCCACCCTGTGGGGCGGGTCTGCCAAGAATGAGTACGCCAGCGCCCTGCGCAGCAGCGGCGTCGCGGTCGACCCGGTGACGGTCAAACTGAAGAACGGTGTTGGCCTGAACTTCAACATCGAGCTTGATGATGGCCTGACCTTCCGCTTCGGTCACAGCCAAGGCAAGCTGACCATCGAATCCAGCACCATTGATACCCTGGTCGGTGGTTACACCGGGATTGCCAACAACACCCTCGCGCCATCGAACTTCCGGGCCATTGCAGCCCAGGCCGCCGGAGCTTTGCCCACCGAGAACACCAAAGCGACCTTCACGGGCATCGGGGCCAGCCTGGACCGAGACAACATCGTTCTGGCTGCCGAGTACACCTTGCGCCGAGTCAAGGCGGGTAACGTTGCCGACACCACTGGCTGGTACGCCTTGGGTGGTTATCGCTTCGGCTCCTTCCTGCCCTATGTGATCGTGTCGAAATTGAAGCTTGATGAAAGCAACATCTCGATGCCCTCGAACCTGAGCAGCCTCAATGCCCTGGGTACTTCTGCTCAGCGCTTGGTCGCATCGACCCCAGTCGCCCTGGCGACCCAGTATGTGCAGCAAAGCACCAACAGCGTGGGCGTGCGGTGGGATGCCATGCGCAACACGGCCGTGAAGGTCCAGTTCGATAGCATCAAGAAGCCCGCCAACTCCAACGGGTTGCTCTTGGTTGCCGATCCGGCGACCGCCAACTCGGCTGACTTCCGTTCAAACAAAAAGAACATCAACGTCATCAGCGTCGCTGTTGACTTTGTGTTCTGAGCTTGATCTGGAAGGAGAAACACATCATGCAAAAGACATCCATCATCAAGTCCCTGCTGCTCGCCGGTCTGGTGACCCTGAGCAACCTGGCCGCGGCTGAAATCGTCGTGATCGTCAACCCCAAGAGCCCGCTGGCCTCGATGACGCCTGAGCAAGTCAGCGCCATCTTCATGGGCAAGACCAACACGCTGCCGTCCGGCACGACCGCCGCCCCGGCCGACCTGCCCGAAGGCAACGCTGCCCGCGACCAGTTCTACAGCAAGGCCGCAGGCAAGTCCTCGTCGCAGGTCAAGGCCACCTGGGCCCGCCTGACCTTCTCCGGCAAGGCCACCCCGCCGAAGGAGTTGGGCACCGCTGCCGACGTCAAGAAGTTCGTCGCCAGCAACCCGGACGCCATCGGCTACATCGAAAAATCTGCGGTGGATGGCACGGTCAAGGCGATTTTGTCGCTCGACTGACGCCGTTCGCGGGTTGTCACGCTCCGATCCAGCGTGGCAACCCGCTCATGATCTCGATCACGGATCGCGTGGGTGCAGGCCACTACAATCCGGCACCCGTTGAAAGGTTTTCGAGATGTTTGATTTTTCTTTCCACGATGCCCTGATTCAGTGGGGCATCGGTGGTTTGGTGAATGCCTCGTGGTGGCAGATCGTTCTCTACACGCTGCTTCTCACGCACATCACCATTGCTTCGGTGACCATCTTCCTGCATCGTGCGCAGGCGCATCGGTCACTTGAGCTGCACGCGATCCCCTCGCACTTCTTCCGTTTCTGGCTCTGGTTGACCACCGCCACCGTCACCAAGCAATGGGTGGCCGTGCACCGCAAGCACCACGCCAAGTGCGAAACCGCTGAAGACCCCCACAGCCCGGTGGCCCATGGCATCAAGACGGTGCTGCTGCGCGGCCGCGAGCTCTACGCTGCCGAGGCTGCCAACGGCGAAACCCTCAAGAAGTTCGGCCACAACACGCCGGACGACTGGCTCGAGCGCAAGCTCTACACCCCCCGAGCAGTCTGGGGCATCTGGCTGATGTTCGCCATCGACCTCGCCCTGTTCGGCGCCATCGGCATCACCGTTTGGGCGGTGCAAATGGTCTGGATCCCGATCACCGCCGCCGGCATCATCAACGGCCTGGGGCACTGGTGGGGTTACCGCAATTTCGAGGCAGCTGACGCCTCCACCAACGTGTCCCCCTGGGGCATCCTCATCGGTGGCGAAGAGTTGCACAACAACCACCACACCTACCCGACCTCGGCCAAGCTGTCGGTCAAGCCCTACGAGTTCGACATCGGATGGGGCTACATCCGTGGCCTGGAGATGATCGGCCTGGCCAAGGTGCGCAAGACCCCGCCGCGCCTGCAACTCGGTGACGTCAAGGCCGTTGCCGACGCCAAGACGCTGGAGGCCATCGTGGCCAATCGCTACGAGCTGATGGCAGGTTACGCCCGCGAAGTGCGCAGCGCCTGCCAGGCTGAAATGGCCCGCTTGAAAGCCGCTGGCGAAACCAGCGCCGCCTCGCGCCTGGCCCAGGTGCGTCGCTGGATGCACCGAGACGTCGAGCAGATGCCCGCAGGCATGCCCGAGCAGGTGGCCGATGCCTGCGCGCACAACCCCAACCTGGCCAAGCTGATTGCCATGCGCGAAGAGTTGCGGGCGCTGTGGACGCGCACCAATGTTTCCGCCGAGCAACTGGTTGTCGACCTGCAGAGCTGGTGTCAGCGTGCGGAGGCAAGTGGCATCCAGGCGCTGCAGGAGTTCTCGATGAAGTTGCGGGCCGCTCGCGCCACCTGAGTCCGCCCCTTTTCGAGCTTCACGGTCACCGCCCGAACCACCCGGTTCGGGCGGTTTTTTTTTCACCTGTTTGGCTGATGGGGCATTTCGTGCAAAAGCCACGTTTCCCTGGCGCTGATCCGTTTCATTTTTTCGCGCAGCTTCCGTAATCTGAACTGACCCTTCGGTAATCAGGACACGGAGCCGCCAGTGCACACCGATACGCTAGACAACAAGACCCCCGCCGCCAACGATGGCCACGCCGACGCGCAAGCAGGCACCGGCCAGGACAGCAACCCCATGCGCAAGATCATCATGATCGTGGGGGTGGCGATCCTGGTGTTCCTGGGGGTGACCACGCTGTCGGTCCAGAAATCGTTCCGAAGCAGCGACCAGCTCACCAGCATCAAGGACCTGTACTTCCCGGTGCTGCAAAAAATCGAGGCCAACATCGTTCGCCTCGACAAGATGGAAGAGCTGTACATGCGCGCGGTGATGATCGGCGAGACTGACCCGCTGGACGAGGCGGAGAACTTCTACAACGTCGCTGATCAGACCCTGACCGAAGTGGCGCAGCTTTACCCTCAGCGCAAGGACGACGTTGAGCGTCTGCGGCAGGAGTTCAAGGCATACAAGGACATCGCGACGTTCACTGCACAAGCTTTCTTGGACAAGGCAGACATCGACATGCCAGCGCAGACCAAGAAAATGAGCGAAGCGCTCAAGCAGTTGCGGCATTCCACCCAACAGTTCAGAGACTCCAGCTACGACAATTTCGTCAGCACCCTGGCCGACTCGCAGCAGACCGTCAAGGTCAACCTGTACATGGGCGTGGCCCTGGGCGTGATGAACCTGGCCTTCATGGCCGTGCTGGTCTTCTTCATCCGCAACAACCTGCAGATGATGGCCGTGATCGCCGAGCAGAACGCCAGCCTGGAGCGCCGCGTGGCCGAACGCACCGCCCAGCTGCGCCAGAAGACCAACGACATCCAGGCCATGCTGGAGAACATGCCCCAGGGCGTGATGACCGTGATGCCGGGTGGCGTGATCCACCCCGAGTACTCGGCCTACATGGAGACCATCTTCGAGTCCAAGGACATCGCCGGGGCCAACGTGATGGAGCTGGTCTTCAGCCAGACCAACCTGGGCTCCAACGACCTGTCCCAGGTGGATGCCGCCGTCGGCTCGTGCATCGGCGAAGACATGATGAACTACGAGTTCAACTCGCACCTGCTGGTCACCGAGTT
>NZ_DCXA01000069.1:0-2615 GCF_002328915.1 Aquabacterium sp. UBA2148 | reverse complement strand
CGCGCACTGCGGGGTTGGCGGAAGAAGAAAGGCGACGCTTGCGTCGCCTTTCTTCTTCCGCAACCCACGCCGTGCGCGGTGATTCGGGTCCGGTGGGTGGGGGGCGTGTGAGCCGGCCCGACATGTGCGGTGTCATGGCTCGGCAACCACTTGACTGGTGTTCAAGGGGTGAAGGTCCGACCAGCTCGGTGATGCCCCGCGCAGGGCCGGCTCACGCCCCCCACCCACCGGACCACGCACCACCCGCCGCACAAAAAAATCAACCCTGAGCAGCCTGCCTCAAAGCCACCCGCAACTGCTCGCCAATCTCCGGCTTGCCAGCAAACGGGTCCGTCGGGTTGCGCCCCTGCACCACGTCTTCCAGCCGCGTATGCACCATGCCCAGCGCCTGCGGGTGCGTGTAGACATAGAACCTGCCCTGGTTGATGGCATCGAACACCAACTGGGCCGTGTCAGCCGCCGTCACCTTGCCCGACGTGACCGCCTTCGTGCTCATCGCCTGCGCGATCATCTGGCTGGCCGTCGGCTTGCCCTCGCTGCGCAGCTCCTTGGGGCGGTTGCGATGCGACTGGTGGATGCCCGTGGGCACGAAGTACGGGCACAGCACCGAAGCATGCACCTGCTCGGTCACCAGCGACAAGTCCTGGTAGAGCGTTTCAGACAGGCTCACCACCGCGTGCTTGCTGACGTTGTAGGCACCCATGTTGGGCGAGTTCAGCAGCCCGGCCATCGAAGCCACGTTGACGATGTGGCCCTGGTACGAAGCGTCCTTCGCGGCCGCCGCGAGCATCAGGGGCGTGAACACGCGCACGCCGTGCACCACGCCGAACAGGTTCACGCCCAGCACCCACTCCCAGTCGCGCTGGGTGTGCTCCCAGATCAGGCCACCGTGGGCCACACCCGCGTTGTTGATGACGATGTGCGGCGCGCCGAAACGCTCCATGCACAGGTCGGCCAGGGCCTGCACGTCTTCGGCACGAGAGACATCGCCGCGCAGGGCGGCCACCTTGGCGCCCATGCCGGTGAGCTCGGCCAGAGCAGCGTCGAGCGCGTCCTGCTGCACGTCGGTGATGACGAGGTTCAGGCCCTGCTTGGCACCCAGGCGGGCGAGCTCCAGACCGAAGCCGCTGGCGGCACCGGTGATGACGGCCGTCTGGCCGGGGCGGATGGTGAGGTGTTGAGCGGACATGTCGGGTTCTTCTTGAATGAGGGGTTCAGATCAGCTTGACCAACTGCTTGCCGAAGTTGCGGCCCTTGAGCAGACCCAGGAAGGCCTCCGGGGCGCTGGCGATGCCTTGCGCCACCGACTCGCGGAACTTCATGCGGCCGGACGCCACCAGCCCACCAAGCTCCTGCATGGCTTCGGGCCACACCTCGGGGTGCTCGCTGACGATGAAGCCTTGCAGCTTCATGCGGTTGACCAGGATCAGCGAAGGGTTCTGCATGACCAGGGGCTCGCCGTTGTAGCCCGCGATCAGCCCGCACAAGGCCACGCGGGAGAAGGCATTGGCGCGCAGCATCACGGCGTCCAGGCCGATGCCACCCACATTCTCGAAGCAGCCGTCGATGCCGTTGGGCGCTGCAGCCTTCAGCGCGGACGAGAAGCTGCGCAGATCGGTCAGCTGCTTGTGGTCCAGGCAGGCGTCAAAGCCCAGCTCTTCGGTCACGTAGCGGCACTTGTCCGGGCCACCGGCGATGCCGATCACGCGGCAGCCGTGCACCTTGGCCAACTGCCCCACCACGCTGCCCACCGCGCCACTGGCGGCGCTGACCACGATGGTCTCGCCAGCCTTGGGTGCGATGATCTTCATCAGGCCGTACCAGGCCGTCACGCCAGGCATGCCAACCGAGCCCAGGTAGGCCGACAGCGGGATGTGGCGGGTGTCGACCTTGTTGAGGATGCCGCGCTGGTTGGCGTCGACGACGCTGTATTCCTGCCAGCCGCCCATGCCGACGACGTGATCGCCCACGGCAAAGCGCGCGTGCGTGCTGGCCACCACCTCGCCCACCGTGCCGCCAATCATCACGCTGCCCAGTGGCTGAGGTTCGGCGTAGCTCTTGCTGTCGTTCATGCGGCCGCGCATGTACGGGTCGAGCGAGAGGTAGTGGTGGCGCACGAGCACCTGCCCGTCTGCCAGTTGATCGGCCGTGGGCACGGGCGCTTCGACCAGCTTGAAGTTGTCGACCGTGGGCTCGCCCGCAGGGCGCGATGCCAGCAGGATCTGGTGATTGATCAGGCTCATCTTGTGGACTCCTGGTTTGCCAAAGGAGCCGGCTGCTGGAGATCAGTCCGAGCCGGCGTGGCGTGCCAGCGGCTTGACCTCTCGGTCGGCCGTGGGCAACGCGCGAAGGAACTTGAAGGTGCCCGTGGCGTGGGCGCAGACGCGGCCCTGCTCATCGAGCACGCGGCCTTCGGTGAAGGCCATGGAGGCGGTGGCGTGCAGCACCTGACCGATCACGCGGATGCGGCCTTGCGCCGGGCGCATGAAGCTGGTCTTCATCTCGACCGTGACGAGGCCGGGACCACCGCCAGGCTGGTCGATGTGGCGGCTGCGCGCCGCATGGGCCATGGCCACGTCCAGCAGGGTCATCTGCAGGCCGCCGTGGGCCACACC
>NZ_DCXA01000306.1:9837-10607 GCF_002328915.1 Aquabacterium sp. UBA2148 | reverse complement strand
TCGCCTCCAGGTTCTTCACGATGCGACGCAATCAGCGCTGGCTCAGGCCAGACAGGCAGAGCACCAGGCGCTGAATGAACGCCAAGCGGCCATCGATGCCCTGAAAGAGCGGGAAATGGAAGTCACCACACTCAAGGCCGAGACACAGACGCTCAGGATGGTGCTTGAACGCGCGCCAGTGCCAGGCAACATTGCACCCAGCACCGGCAAGCGCCGCAGGTCCGGTTGATCGCAACCGCGCCGATTCAGGCGATCCTGCATCACCGGCACCATCCCCGAACTTATACTGATCAGCCTCATGGGAAAAGACTCTCGCATTGAATGGACTCATCACACCTTCAACCCCTGGTGGGGGTGTGTGAAGGTTTCGCCCGCCTGCGACCACTGCTATGCCGAGTCGTGGGCCAAGCGAGTAGGCTCGGATGTCTGGGGGGCCGAAGCCCCTCGACGCTTCTTCAGTGACACGCACTGGAAGGAGCCTCTGAAGTGGAATCGCGATGCTTGTTGAATCACGAGCAAAACTGAGCCAGGCGTCACGTCCAAAACTGAGCCACTAAGTTGACGAAGAAATGGACTGTTCGGATGTGGATAAGTCTACTGCGTGATCTGTCTGGGGTGCTCCTTTGGCCGTTTTGGTTCGTGTGGCTCTGATGATCGAAGACGGTTGTGCAGTCGAGTGCCTGAAGCGCCAGCTCTGGTTGCCGGTTTCGCCGATGTGGCAGTGATGGGTGAGTCGGTCGAGTAGCGCGGTGGTCATCTTGGCGTCGCCG
>NZ_DCXA01000306.1:556-9764 GCF_002328915.1 Aquabacterium sp. UBA2148 | reverse complement strand
CATCTTGGCGTCGCCGAACACGCTGGCCCACTCCGAGAACGACAGGTTGGTGGTGACGACCACGCTGGTGCGCTCGTACAGCTTGGACAGCAGGTGGAACAGCAAGGCCCCACCGGCTTGACTGAAGGGCAAATAGCCCATCTCGTCGAGGATGACGAGATCCACGTACATGAGCCGATGTGCCAGTTGCCCGGCCTTACCTTGAGCTTTCTCGGCCTCCAGCAGATTGACCAGCTCGACGGTCGAGAAGAAGCGCCATCCGGCAGCCGCCATTTGCATGCCGGTCTCATCGACGGCGTCGAGGTGACACGCCATCGGCAAGTGATGCAAAGCTTCTGTCTGAGCTTTACTTGACAAGGCGTGTATCAACATCGGGCTTCCTTCTCATGGGGGTGAAGTGCACCATCATGATAATGCGAATCGTTCGCATTTGCAATTTATGCACCCGATTTTTGAGTGACATTGCGATCTGGCAGGGCCGCAGCCTCACGAGGGTGTCGGAACGACGAGAAGCAGCCCGCCACCTACAGCGGTGTAGCGTTGCATGGAGTGACGGCACTTGCCTCTCTGCCTGCGGCTTGGTGGCGCCGTCGGTGGTCAAAGGTGGGCCGGTCAAGCCATCAACAGGCGAGCGTTCACGAATGATTCGACATGAAATAGAATGGAAACTATTAATGCATCCATGAGCATTATTCATTCATCGTGTTGGAGCGCATTCACCTGGCCATCGTCCAGGAGGTCGAAAAGCAAGGCTCGCTCACCGCAGCGGCGGATGTGCTGTGCGTGACGCAATCTGCACTCAGCCATTCGATGAAGAAGCTGGAGCAGCAGTTGGGCACGGACATCTGGCTGCGCGAGGGCCGCAGCCTGCGATTGACTCAGGCAGGGCAGTACGTGCTGGCAGTGGCCAACCGCGTGCTGCCACAACTCGATTTGGCCGAAGAGCGCCTGCGCCAGTTCGCACAAGGCGAACGCGGCACACTGCGCATCGGCATGGAGTGCCACCCCTGTTACCAGTGGCTGCTCAAAATCGTGTCGCCCTACCTGGCCGACTGGCCCGATGTGGAGGTGGACGTCAAACAGAAGTTCCAGTTCGGCGGCATCGGCGCGCTGTTTGGCTACGAGATCGACATGCTCGTCACGCCCGACCCGCTGCACAAACCCGGCCTGCACTTCGAGCCCGTGTTTGATTACGAGCAGGTGCTGGTGGTGCCTTTCGATCACCCATTGGCGGGCGCGGCCCACGTCAAGCCCAAGCACTTGACCAACGAGGTGCTCATCACCTACCCGGTGCCCACCGACCGTCTCGACATCTACACACAGTTTTTGATGCCTGCAGGCATTGCGCCAAATCGGCACAAGACCATCGAGACCACAGACATCATGATGCAGATGGTGGCCAGTGGCCGGGGCGTGGCGGCGCTGCCGCGTTGGCTGGTGCAAGAGTACGCAAGAAGGATGGACGTGGTGGCTGTGCGCCTGGGGCCCAAGGGCATCGGCAAGCAGATCCACCTGGGTGTGCGCGAGGCGGACACCAACATCGATTACCTCCAGGCCTTCATTGAGCTGGCGCGTCGCTCGGCCTGACACCTCAGCAGGTTGTCGAATCGTCGTTGCCGTAGAACTTCACGCCCAGTTGGATGTGCCCTCTGCCGCTCAGCGAGTGGTGCAGGCTGGTATTGCGCCGTGAATGGACGCAGCCGCAACGCGTTCTCTGGTGGAAATTCTCGCGCCTGCTGATCTCGATCAGGCGAGCAGAGCCAACGTCTTTGCGCCAGTTGTGGCAGCAGCAGCCGAAACCCCCATGACCTCGCCCGACCACGGCGCGCCGCAGGAATGCTGCATCACCTTGTCATGTCCGCCGGGCAGCAGCTTGCCTTCGACGGTGGGGGGCATCTTCGATGCTCCGGTGTCGCGACTCAAAGTTGAATGAATATTTCTCATGCATTGGTGAGAAAAGACCATTTTACGTCATTGGCTCAACTCAATACCATGGCGCCACTTGCATCACTCCACACGAAAGCAACCATGACACGACCTCTCCGCGTGGTGGCGGTTTCCGGCGCACTGCAAAGCCCTTCCAAATCGGCAGGCCTGGCTCAGCACCTGCTGAATCTGATCACTGAACAAATGCCCTGCCAGCCACGCCTGGTCGATCTGGGCCTGCTGGCGCCGCAACTCACGGGCGCGGTCTGGCGCACCCAGGTGCCCGATGCCGTGTCGCAGGCGCTGACCGCCGTCGAGCAGGCCGATGTGCTGGTCGTGGCCACCCCGGTGTTTCGCGCTTCGTACACGGGCTTGTTCAAGCACTTCTTCGACCTCATCGAACAAGACGCCCTGATCGACACGCCCGTCTTGCTGGCCGCCAATGGCGGCAGCGAGCGCCATGCCCTGGTGATCGACCACCAACTGCGCCCCCTGTTCAGCTTCTTCCAGGCCCGCACCTTGCCGCTGGGCGTCTACGCCACCGACAAGGATTTCGTGGATCGACGTCTGAGCGACGAGGCCGTGATCGAGCGCGCCAGGTTGGCCGTTCAACGCGCCGTGCCGCTGCTCGAATTGACCCGCCAGTGCCTCCGTGACGCGCTGCCATCAGTAGCCGAGCAGATGCTCGCTGCTTGAAACCAGCGACGCTCTCCGCCGCCCTTCACACCTGACTCCTTGCAAAGAACGCCGTCATGAGCAACGCCTTCACGTTCAGCCTCCAAAGCATTTGGTTCGATGAGAACTACCAACCGGCAGACAGCACGCGCCTGACCACCAATTTCGCCAACCTGGCGCGTGGTGAGAGCCGGCAGCAGAACCTGCGCAGAGCGCTGAAGATGATCGACAACCGTTTCAATGACCTGGCGCATTGGGACAACCCCACGGGTGATCGCTACGCGGTCGAGCTCGAGATCGTCTCGGTCGAAATGGACATTGGCGTGCAGACCAGCGCGGTGTTTCCGCTGATCGAGATCTTGCACACCCACATCGTCGACAAGAAACTGAACCGACGCATCGACGGCATCGTGGGCAACAACTTCTCGTCGTATGTGCGCGATTACGACTTCAGTGTCGTGCTGCCCGAGTACAACGCCGACCGGGCGCAGTTCAGCATTCCGGACGACTTCGGCGTGCTGCATGGCAAGCTATTCAAACAATTCGTCCAATCCAGCACCTACCAGGAACGCTTCAGCAAGTTGCCGGTCATTTGCCTGAGCGTGGCCACCAGCAAGACCTACCGGCGCACGGCCAATGAGCACCCTATCCTGGGCGTGGAGTACCAGCAAAGCGAGCTGTCATCGACCGACCAGTACTTCGCGAAGATGGGGATGCAGGTGCGCTTTTTCATGCCGCCCAAGAGCGTGGCCCCTTTGGCCTTCTACTTCTTTGGCGACCTACTGGCTGACTACACCGATCTCGAACTGATCGGCACCATCAGCACGATGGAGACTTTCCAGCGCATTTACCGCCCCGAGATCTACAACGCGAACTCGGTGGCAGGCCAGGTGTATCAACCCAGCCTGAGCTACGACGATTACTCGTTGACGCAGATCGTCTACGACCGGGTGGAGCGCAGCCAGTTGGCCGTCAAGCAGGGCAAGTTCACGCAAGAGCATTTCATCCAACCGCACCAGGACATCCTGGCGCAGTGGGCCGCCCAGTTTGACCAGCCTGGCCAACGCGCTGAACTTGCTCAGGCCGCCTGAATGGCCTGAGCCGAGCCCCGATACCCACCTCGTTTGCCTTGAAAGCCCCCTCGATGTTCGAAACCTCCATCACCGGCAGCCTGCCCAAACCCGCCTGGCTGGCCGAAACCCACAAGCTCTGGCCCCAATGGGCGGCGCAAGGCGATGCGCTCCTGCAGGCCAAGGCCGATGCGACCCTGCTGTGGATCAAGGCCCAGGAAGACGCCGGGCTGGACATCGTGTGCGACGGCGAGCAGTCGCGCCAGCACTTCGTGCACGGCTTTCTGGAGCAGGTCGAGGGCATCGACTTCGAGCACAAGGTGAAGATGGGCATCCGCGACAACCGCTACGACGCGATGGTGCCGCAGGTGGTCTCAGAGTTGCGCCTGAAGGGCCGCGTGCACGCCTTCGAGGCCCAACTGGCGCGCGCGCACACCAAGAAGAAGCTGAAGTTCACCCTGCCTGGCCCCATGACCATCGTGGACACGGTGGCAGACCGCTTCTATGGTGACAAAGCCAAGATGGCCTTCGCCTTCGCTGAGCTGCTCAACCAGGAGGCCCTGGCGCTGCAGGCCGATGGCGTGGACATCATCCAGTTCGACGAGCCTGCCTTCAACGTCTACATGAAAGACGTGGCCGACTGGGGCGTGAAGGCGCTGGAGCGCGCCGCGCAAGGCCTGAGCTGCAAGACCGTGGTGCACATCTGCTATGGCTACGGCATCCAGGCCAACACCGACTGGAAAAGCACCCTGGGCGATGAATGGCGTCAGTACGAAACCGTTTTTCCAGCGCTGGCCCAAAGCAGCATCGACCAGGTGAGCCTGGAATGCATGCACTCGCGCGTGCCGCTTGAGCTGCTGCGGCTGCTGGAGGGCAAGGATGTGCTGGTAGGCGTGATCGATGTGGCCACCGATGTGATAGAGACGCCTGAGGAAGTGGCCGACGCCATCGGCCAAGCCTTGCAGTTTGTGCCCAAAGAGCGGCTGTTTCCATGCACGAACTGCGGCATGGCGCCCATGTCGCGGGAGGTGGCTCAGCGCAAGCTACGAGCCCTGGCCGAGGGCACGAAGCTGGCCAAGGCGCGCTTGGCCTCGAATTGAGCGCCGGCCCCTTCCAGCCGGGGTCTTGTGGATGGGGATGGTCGCGCCTGCGCTGCGGGCGCGACCTTTGTTTTTGAAGACATGACGTGGTGAGTTCGAAATGGTGAAGGGTTTGAAGCCGATGGGGTCCATGAGCAGGATGGCGGGCCGCCATCTCCAGCGTGGAGCGATCGATTGGTTCCTGATGGGCATGGTGGGCGCTGTGCTGCTGGCATCGGTGGCGCCGGACCTGGGCCGCACCGGTGGCCTGCTGCGCCTGGACGTGGTGGGGGACATTGGCGTCTTCCTGATCTTCTTCCTGCACGGCATGGGCCTTAGCACCGACAGTCTCAAACACGGTGCCTCGCGCTGGAAGCTGCACCTGACGGTGCAGATCAGCACCTTCGCGCTTTTCCCACTGTGGTGGTTCGCGCTCAATGCGCTGGTGGGCCGCCACATCCCGCACGACCTGCTGCTGGGCTTCTTCTACCTGGCGGTGCTGCCGTCCACGGTGTCATCGTCTGTGGCGATGACGGCGATGGCTCGTGGCAACGTGGCGGCGGCCGTGCTCAACGCCAGCTTGTCGACCCTGCTGGGCGTGGTGCTGACGCCGTTGCTGGCCAGCCTGGTGTTCAGTGGCGCGGCCGACGGCCAGGCCATGGACGTGGGCGACACCATGCTCAAGGTGGCCAAGATGTTGCTGTTGCCCTTCGTGTTGGGGCAGTTGCTGCGCCCGGTGGTGGGGGCTTGGTTCCAGAAGGTCAAACCCTGGACGACCAAGGTCGACCGCACCGTGATCCTGCTGCTGGTGCTGAGTTCGTTCAGCGACTCGGTGGCCGATGGCCTGTGGAGCAAGCATGGCCTGGGCCTGATGGCGATGACGGCCGTGGGCGTGTGCCTGTTCTTGTTCCCCTTTCTGTGGCTGACCAAGCGCATCGCCAAGGCCCTGAACTTCCCGGTCGAAGACGAGATCGTGGCCGTGTTCTGCGGCTCCAAGAAGACGCTGGCCTCGGGCGTGCCCATGGCCAAGCTGCTGTTCGGCGGCAACCCGGCCTTGGGGGTGCTGGTGCTGCCCATCATGTTCTACCACCAGCTGCAGCTGTTCGTGTGCTCGGTGATGGCCAGGCGCTATGCGGAGCGGGGTGAGGTGGTGCACTGACAAGCACGAGCGAGCGGGCAGTACCTCCCATTGCCCGACGGCCACAAGAAGGTGCTGCCGCAACAACACTGACCAAAGACCGGCAGCACTCGGCAAGACAGGCGTTCTACTCCACGAACGAGCCGCAGTGCCGCTCACTCACCCGATCCAGATGCGCCAGCGGCTGCGTATCGTACGCACCGGCACTGACTCAGGCCATCCCTTGTGGCCAGGTGTGCGTCTCGCCTTGGCAAGATTGGCACCAGGCAAACAGAGCGTCGTACATCACCATGCCGTGACTCAACATTTCGTGATCGTCGGCAAACTTGCGCGACAGGCCCAGAGACAAGGCATACAGCCCCGCTGATTGCGGAGTGAGGTCAAGCCGGTCGGTATCAGCACCTCGAACGATGGTGGCCAATTGCTGCAGGGCTGGATCGCTCAACTCGTATTTCCGAAGGAAGGCGTCGAAGCTGCACAGCTCGCCCACATGCGACATCTCCACACCGGGGATGTCATAGGGTGTGGCGCTTTGGCTTACTGCTGTCGCTAACACTTGATTGGCTGGCACGTACAGAAACTCAGCTTGAGGATCAATGAAGCGCTGGATCAGCCACGGACATGCAATCCGGTCGATCTTGGGACGTTCTCGTGTCACCCATTTCATGGTCAATCTCCTCTGTGCAAACGGCATCAGTGACGGAAAGGGAACAAGGCCATGCCCACCAATGCAGCGGCCAGGATGATCCAAGGCTCTTGAACTTTTTTGAAACGCCACAGAATGGCTACCACTACCAGCGCCGTGAGGATGGTGGGCAGATCAACCAGCGAGCGTTTGGCAAGCACCACGACCGACCCGGTGATCGCGCCCACGGCCGCAGCCGTCACCCCGTCGATGAAGGCCAGCAAGCCTGGTCGCTTGCCATGCTTCTTGAAGTAAGGCGCAGGCCCGATGGTAAGCAGGTAGCAGGGAAGGAACGTTGCCAATGCGGCCACGCAGGCACCCGGCAGGCCCGCGACCAAGTAGCCAATGAAGCCCACCGTTATGACCACTGGGCCTGGTGTGATCATGGCCACGGCCACCGCATCAACGAACTGCTTCTCAGTGAGCCAGTGAAAGTCGTGAACCACCCCGCCGTAAAGGAACGGCACGATGGCCAGGCCCGAACCAAACACGAAGGTGCCAGCCTTGGCAAAGAACACCCCGATTTGCGTCAGGATGGCCGGGTCAGTGGTAAGTGACACACTTACAGCGGGGATCGCAGGCACGAGCGCCATTGCAGCATTCGACGAAAGCCGGGCTGATGGTCGCCACTTGGTACGCCATAGCCAGACCGTCACACCTGCGGCAATGAATAGTGACGCAATTTCCGACTCAGTGATGATGGTGGTGGTGGCTGTGATAGCCCAGATCGCCCACAGCAACTTGTCCTTGCCCAGGCTCTTGGTGGTGAGCTTCTGGGCGCTCATGGCGATGATGCCGATGACGGCTGCGCCCACGCCGTAGAACGTGGCCTGCATCCAGGTCAGCCCACCGAAGCGGGTGTAGGCCCATCCCAAGGCAACCACCATCAGGAAAGACGGCAGCACGAATGCGATGCCAACCAAGGTGGCACCCAGGGTGCGATAGTGGACGTAGCCCAGGTAGATGGCCAGTTGCGCGGCCATGGGCCCTGGCATCAACTGGGCCAGGGCGATACCTTCCTTGTAGTCCTCATCGCTGATCCAGCGGCGCTGCTCGACCAAGTCGCGATACATGTAGCCCGCCAGTGCCACAGGGCCACCAAAACCGATGGTGCCCAGACGCAGCATGTAGGCAACGACTTGCCAGAGTGAGTAACTAGGGCCGCTCATTGAGCACCTCCAGGCATCACAAATGCTGCTGACAAAAAAGAGAAGTCAGCACCGAAAGCTGAAATCAGTGAAAGACTGAAAGTGCGCGCGAGGCTTATTGGCCTTTTCAAGACGAACTCCTACCTGGGCTTGAGCCCATGGTCAGGAGCAGTGCTTGGACGCTAAGCGTCTTGTGCTTGCGGGGAGGACCGCTCTTACCCCCGCGTCGGGAGTCTATCACCCACCGCGACAGCATCTGTTCACGAGTTCGTGCCGCGGTTGCGTGCAAAGGGCGGGCGCTTTAGCCGCACCTCAGCCACAGCATATCGGGATTACCCTAACCCAAAAGCGGGACTCACTGCACCGAAACCGAGATCACCCCGAGCAAGCCAGGCAACAGATGCTTGCAGCCCAGGACGAAGCGGAAAAATCTCACGCCGAACTCCGTACCCAAAAAGACGAATCAAGCCAGTCGCGAGCTGAGTTGACCTCCTTGCGCCAGGAGCTTGCCGCGAAACAGGCCCTAGTGCAGGAGTTGCAAGCTCAGCTTGCAGGCGCTCATGCCCAGCTTGTACAGGCCCAGGAGGGGCTTCATGCAGAACTGGCCAAAACGCATGAGGCAACGCAAGCCGCCGACGCCCGTGCTTTGGCCGCTGAGAAGCGCGCATTGATCGAAATTGAGCAGGAGCGTCAGGCCAGGGCCAAGGCTGGAAAGCTGGCAGAGTCATTGCGGGCTCAACTGGCACAAACAGAACAACAAAACCGGAGGGAGGCGCTCGGTCACACGGAAGCCCTGACTCGCCTCCAGGTTCTTCACGATGCAACGCAGGCAGCGCTAGCTCAGGCCAGACAGGCAGAGCATCAGGCGCTCAATGAACGCCAGGCAGCCGTCGATGCCCTGAGATCACGGGAAACGGAGATCACCACACTCAGGGCGGAGACCCAGACACTCAAGATGGTGCTTGAACGCACACGCGCGCCAGGCGACATCGCACTCGGCACCGGCAAGCGCCGCAGGTCTGGTTGACCGCACCCTGACAACGTCAAAAGGGTCCACCGCCTCTATCGGGATGAAGGGTTGTCGCTACGGCTGAAACGGCCCAAAAGGAACAAGGCCGCTCAGCTGCGCCAGCCCAAACAGGTGGCACATGCCATCAACGAAATCTGGAGCATGGACTTCGTGGCCGACAACCTGTTTGACGGACGCAAGCTTCGTATGCTCACTGTTGTGGACCTGTACACACGGGAGTGCCTGGCCATAGAGGTGGGCCAGAGCTTGAAGGGCGAGGATGTCGTGCGAGTACTCAGCCGCATCGCAAGCCACAGAGGTCAACCTAGGACGATCAAGACCGACAACGGCAGTGAGTTCATCTCCAAGGCCATGGACAAGTGGGCGTATGAGCGTGGCGTTGAGCTGGACTTCAGCCGACCGGGCAAACCGACCGACAAGGAGTCGCCTCAGAAAACGGAAAATAAAGCACGCTAAG
>NZ_DCXA01000306.1:0-496 GCF_002328915.1 Aquabacterium sp. UBA2148 | reverse complement strand
AAACGGAAAATAAAGCACGCTAAGGCGTAGTTCCCTCGGGCTACACCGCGTCCGCACTGCGCGGTTCTTTCTTCCCTTGCAGTGACGCAATCAGCGGGCAGGAAACGTTCCCCTTCCGCGCATGGCAGGCGCACACCAAATCAGACAGCACGGCCTCCATGCGCGCCAGGTCAGCCATCCTCTCGCGCACGTCCTTGAGCTTGTGCTCGGCCAGGCTGCTGGCTTCCTCGCAATGGGTGCCATCCTCCAGCCGCAGCAGCTCGGCGATCTCATCCAGGCTGAAGCCCAACCGCTGGGCTGATTTCACGAAGCGCACCCGCGTTACATCCGTCTCGCCATAGCGGCGAATGCTGCCGTAAGGCTTGTCCGGTTCCGGGAGCAAGCCCTTGCGCTGATAGAACCGGATGGTCTCCACATTGACCCCGGCCGTCCTGGCGAAAACGCCAATGGTCAGGTTCTCCAAATTGTTTTCCATATCGCTTGACTCCGTACATAA
>NZ_DCXA01000323.1:556-3514 GCF_002328915.1 Aquabacterium sp. UBA2148 | reverse complement strand
TCGCTCGCCAGCTTCGAGCGGCCCGCGCCCGCAACCCGCCGGCCCCGTGCTCGCGTCCGATCGCCCCATCGCTCTCTACCTGAGCTGCCCCGCCGGCGTCGAAGAGCTGCTGCTCGAAGAAGCCCGCCGCATCCTCGGCCCCGCGCCTTTCATCCAGGCCTCGCGCGGTGGCATCGAGGTGCAGCCAGCGCCCTCCTTGCGCACGACCGCAGAGCGCCAGGCCGCCCTCATCGACAGCGCCATGCGCCTGAACCTGGAGAGCCGCCTGGCCCAGCGCGTGCTCTGGCGCGTCGCCACCCGCGTCTACCGCCACGAAGACGACATCTACGCCTTGGGCCGCACCGTCAACTGGTCGGACTGGATCACCCCCGAGCAGACCCTCCGCGTTGACGTCACCTCGCGCCGCAGCCACCTGCGCAGCCTCAACTTCGCCGGCCTGCGCACCAAAGACGCCGTCTGCGACGACCTGCGCGAGCGCACCGGCGAGCGCCCCAGCGTCGACACCCGCCACCCCGACCTGGGCCTCGTGCTCTACCTCGACGACATGGACGCCATCCTCTATGTCGACACCTCCGGCGAGGCCCTCTTCAAGCGTGGCTGGCGCGAAGACACCGGCGAAGCCCCGCTGAAAGAAACCCTGGCCGCCGCCATGCTGGCTGCCGCCGGCTGGCAAGGTCGACCCGAAGACGGCGCCCTGCTCGACCCCTGCTGCGGCGCCGGCACCATCCCCATCGAAGCGGCCCAGATCGCCTGCGACATCGCCCCGGGTCTGCAGCGCCGCTTCGCCTTCGAGCGACTGCTGCCCTTTCGCCCCCACCAGGGCGCCTGGCAACAGCTCAAGCAAGCAGCCCGCGCCCGCCAGCGCGCACCGCAAGTGGCCATCTACGCTGGCGATGTCGCCTTCCGCATGACCGACTTCGCCACCCGCAACGCCGAGCGCGCGGGCGTGAGCCACGCCATCGAGTTCAAGACGGCTGACGCCCTGCAGCGCCCCGTGCCCTGTGAAAAAGGCGTGCTGATGTTCAACCCGCCCTATGGCGAGCGCATCGACACCAAGGGCTCGGTCCGCGACGCCTACGGCCAGCGCGCCGCCCAGCATGGCGACCGCTACGCCATCGATTCCGACGAGCCCGACGACCGGGCCCGCCCAGGCGTGCGCGTTGCCCGCGAGAACTTCCAGGAAGACGAAGCCGCCGCCACCTTCTTCCAGCGCCTGTCCTCGCACTGGAAGAAGAACTACACCGGCTGGACCGCCTGGATCCTCAGCCCCGACATGAAGCTGCCCGGCGCCATGCGACTGAAAGAAAGCCGCCGCGTCGTCATGTTCAACGGCCCCATCGAGTGCCGCCTGTTCCGGTTCGACCTGGTGGCCGGCAGCAACAAGCCTCGCTCGACGTCCTCCGATCGCCCGGCAGACCCAACGGCCTCAGACCAAGGCTGAGCGGCTCGCCCGCACCAAGTGCCGCTTCGGTCGCCCAAGGCGGGCCGCAAGCCTGAAGCGCCATCCATCGATGGCGAAGATGGTGGCCGCTCAGGCCTCCAGCGCTGCAGCGATCACACTCAGCACCGCCAGCGGCGCGGTGTCCGCGCGCAGCACGCGTCGTCCCAGGCTCACCGCCTGCCATCCGCACGACAAGGCCAGGTCCTCCTCCTCGGGCGTCAGCCCGCCTTCCGGCCCACTGAAGAAGCACCAGTTCTCGGCCTCTCGCGCTGATGCCTGCGCATCGACCAGGTCCGGCCGCATTCCCCTCCCGCCCAACAGCCCTTCCAGCCAGCGCCCCACAGGCGCCGCATCGTGCAGGCTCAGCACCCCGCGCGCATGCCAGCTTCCATCCAGCGTGTTCGCCTGAGCCGCTTGTTGCAACCAGGCCAGCGAAGGCGCCACTGGCAGCAACCGGGGCACCACCGCCCGCCCGCATTGCTCGCTCGCCGCCACCGCCACCGATTGCCAATGCGCCACCTTCTTGGCCGCACGCTCCCCATCCAGGCGCAAAACCGAGCGCGTGCACAAGAGAGGCTGGATCGCGTGCACCCCGAGCTCGGTCGCTTTCTCCACCAGCGTGTCCATCCGGTCGTTGGCGGTCATCCCGACGGCCAGTGTCACCCGCACAGGCAGCTCGCGGTCGTGTTGGATGCGGTGCAGCACCCGCACCTGCACGACCTTTCGCCCCATCTCTGTGACTTCGGCCTGCCACTCCGCCCCCTGTCCGTCGAACACCCTCAGGCCCTCTCCAGGCTGCATGCGCAACACCTGCACATGCCGAGATGGCCCTTCGTCCAGCGCGAACACCGCCCCGCTGACATCCAGCTTCCCTTCTTCCACATGCAAGCGAGGACCCATCGACACGTTCTGCTTCTCCTGCGCCACTGGCGCGTTACTGATATGGACATGATTGAGCCGCCTGAGCAAAAAGCATGGGGCGGCTGGCTTGGGCGATGTCGCAAGCCGGCCCAGCTCCCGACGCCACCCTGCTGACACCACCAGCCATCCTGCCCGCCTGCGCCCTTTGGCTCGCTCCCTGTGAGTCAAGGGCCCAGCAGAAGGTTGCCGCCTTGATAGATAGAGACAAGCAAGGGAGCCTGGCGCGGCCGTACTCCAGCACTCCGGCGGCTCCTTCATGGCGACGCATCCGCCCGACACAACTTCTTTGTGGCAGCTTTGTCGCATTGTCCGCCACGTGGTGCATCCACCACGCAACAGTCGCTGTATGATCTCGCGCCTTGGCGCGTTCTCTCCGAGTGACGCCGTGACACACCCCTTTGCGAGCGTTTGCGGCCCTTCCAAAGGCCCCTGAATGCAGAAAGTTGAAGATTTTTCGCCGAGGGGCTTGCAAAGGGTGTCAAAAGGGTGCCATAATTGCATTCTTCGCTGATGACGCAGACAAAACAACGCAGCAAACAGCTGCAGCGGTTAAGTCAACCAAGTCGAGCGATCGTTCTTTAAAAATCAACAGCCGA
>NZ_DCXA01000323.1:298-480 GCF_002328915.1 Aquabacterium sp. UBA2148 | reverse complement strand
CGTTCTTTAAAAATCAACAGCCGATAAGCGTGGGTGTTTGGTTCGTGAGAGGTGCGCTGGCGTCGCAAGACGCCAGGTCCTTGGACCAAACGCTCATGGAAATAGAAGTGTTAACACTTATGTGTCACTTCAATTCCTGAGTGAGTTTACAGAGATTGAACTGAAGAGTTTGATCCTGGCTC
>NZ_DCXA01000323.1:0-237 GCF_002328915.1 Aquabacterium sp. UBA2148 | reverse complement strand
GGCTCAGATTGAACGCTGGCGGCATGCCTTACACATGCAAGTCGAACGGTAACAGGTCTTCGGATGCTGACGAGTGGCGAACGGGTGAGTAATGCATCGGAACGTGCCCAGTAGTGGGGGATAGCCCGGCGAAAGCCGGATTAATACCGCATACGACCTGAGGGTGAAAGGGGGGGATCGCAAGACCTCTCGCTATTGGAGCGGCCGATGTCAGATTAGCTAGTTGGTGGGGTAAAG
>NZ_DCXA01000318.1:6315-6541 GCF_002328915.1 Aquabacterium sp. UBA2148 | reverse complement strand
TGGGCGTTAGGCCCTCGCGTAAATGCACCGCTTGCACAGGCCAAGCGAGCCACCTCCTCGGTGGCTACTCGCAGCCCGCCATGCGCTTCTTGGTTCGCGCAAGGTCTCGTGGCATGCTTGCACTCAAGCTTGCGTCAGCCAAGCAATCAACACGCAGGGGTTTCATGCCAAGTCAGCCGTACGCCACCACCGGCCTAACTGTGCGTTGCAGGGGACGCCTCCACCA